>JAYVEJ010000534.1:0-3897 GCA_043748885.1 Luteolibacter sp.
ACCCGATCGTCAAAGACTCATCGCCCTTCGACATCACCGACGACACGCTCTACGACCTAACACTCTCCGATAACATCTTCGTCCTCGGCTCAGCCTTCACGCCGAAAGGCCGCGATGCCAAGCGCGGCGACGGCCCGAAAATCCCCGGCCGCGATGTCCGTTCTTCCATCTATGACCTCCAGCCGCAGATGTGGACCTACGAGGACGCGACGCACCGCGCCGCTGTATTTCTGCAAGGTGCGCCGGAGACCCTAGCCCACGCCAGTCTGCGTTCGTTCATCCTCCGCGCCGTGGCGTGGACCGGGAACCAGGCGAACATTGACGCGTTTTGCAGCAAGGCTGATCTCGCCGATTTACGCTACCCGCTAGACGGTCCACGACGCGCGGCCGATGCGATCCAGCAGTTTAAAATGCAGCCCGGTTTCGTCGCCAACGTCGTCGCCGAGGAGCCGCTGATCAATAAGCCCATCGCCGTCCAGTGGGATGGCAAGGGCCGGATGTGGGTGGCGGAAACTCCGGAGTATCCTAACGGGCGGCGCCCGCTCGTCGCCCCGCCGTGGAAGGAAACCGGCGTGCTCGATCCCGGCCACTACGAGCGCCCGGCTCGCGACAGCATCAGCATGTTAGAGGACACCAACGGCGACGGTGAGATGGACAAGAAGCACGTCTTCTACACCGGCTTGGAACTCGTCACCGGCTTCTGTTTCGCGGGCGACGGCGTGATCGCAGTGGCCCAGCCGAGCATCGTCTGGCTGCGCGATACGGATGGCGACGGCACGGCGGAAACGGTCACGCCGTTGTTCAATGGCTTCGCGCCGGGCGACACTCATTTCGTGGCCAATCATTTCATCGCGGCGCCGGACGGCTGGATTTATGCCAGCACCGGCAGCGGTGCGAATGCAGTCAATCCCACGTCTAACAAGCTGATGGCGAAAATCTCGCCCGGCGTTTTCCGCTTCAAAGCGGACGGCTCGGCCATCGAGCAGGTCGCCTCCCAAGGCGGGAATTCCTTCGGTTGTGAGGTCACCAGCGACATGGAGATTTTCCACGGCAAGGCGACCAGCGGCAACCCACTGCAGTATGTGGTGCTGCCGGAGTGGGTGCTGGCCCGTGCGCCTAACACCAAGGCGCAGGCCTTCTTCTCCGTGAACCCCGGCCGCAATGTGGCGCGCACCGATCTGCCAGATCGTGCGCCGATCATGCAGATCGACCAAGTCGGTCGCTTCACCGCCGCCTGCTCGACAGCGATCTATGAGGGCGGCGCGTGGCCGAAGGAATACGACGGCAAGATTTTCACCAGCGAGCCGATCCTCGACATCATCCATCACGAGGCGCTGGTGCCGGATGGCCCGGTTTTAAAGGGCGAACTGGTCCTTCCTAACAGCGAGTGGCTGCGTTCCATGGATTATTGGTTCTGCCCCATCGACGTTTCCTTCGGCCCGGATGGCGCGATGTATGTCTTAGATTTCAACTCCCCGGTGGTGACCCACAACGACACCCGCGGGCCGCAGCACAGCGAATCGAACGCATCCGTCCGGCCCGACCGCGATTCCTACTTCGGGCGCATTTACCGCATCCAGAGCCAGTCAGCCACCAAGTTCCCGATCCCAGATCTCTATCAGGCAAATGCCGCCGCGCTGGTGGCTGCCTTCAAGCATCCTAACAAAGTCGTCCGTTTCAATGCGATCCGCATCCTCATCGAAAAATCCGCCGAACTCGGCACGCAAGCCGCGCCCGCTCTAACGGCGATGGCCACCAGCGAGCCATTCGTGCCCGCTCGCATCCTTGCCTTGTGGGCGCTGGACCGGCTGAACCAACTCAAGGACCAGACGCTGCAAGCCGCGTTCCAAGCCACCGATGCTGGCGTTAGGAAAAACGCGATGCTCATCGTGGAGTCCAGCGGCCTGCCGCTCGATGCCAAGGAAGCCGCTGCCGGCATCGCCGACAAGGACGCCCGCGTCCGGTTGGCCACCTTGCGTGCGCTCGGAGCCTCGACCATGAGTCCGGAAGTCAGCTCGGTGCTGTTAGCCAGCAGCGCGAAACTCAGTGACGACTGGTCGAAAGCCGCCGCCGACGCGGCGGGCGCGAGAAACCCGTCGTCCCAGCTCGAACAGATTCTAGCAGACGCAGCCGGTTCCGCGCAGAGCGAGGAATCCGTCCGCTCGCTTGCGGCCTCGCTGACCACTGGCGGCAACCAAGCACAATTGTTAGGTGTGCTCCAAGCATCCGCCGCGTCGCCTAACCCGAGGCTCGTCGCTGCGGTGCTGCATGAAATCGGCAAGGCACTGCCCGCCGCGCCGCGCAGTCTGGCAGCCGCGCTCGCCGCGCTCCGCCCGATCTTGGCGTCCGCCAATCCGGCGCTTTCCTCAGCCGCCTTGCCACTCGCCGTCGCCTGGGACAAGGACGGCGTGCTCAGCAAGGAGATCACCAAAGTCGCCGGAGACCTTCTCAACATCGCCCGTGATCCGAAGCAAGCGGAAGCCCTCCGCAGCGAGGCCATCCGCACTTTGTTGCCCGCCCGCGCGGCGAATAAATTTATCCTGCCCAACGTCGTCGCGCTGTTAGCCAAGCCGCAGCCGGACGCGCTCGCCAAGGATCTGATCACCGCGCTAGCAGCCACCGGTGAGGCCGACGCTGGCCATGCATTGATAGATGCCTACCCCACCTTGCCGCCCAGCCAGCAGGAACCTGCTTACACCGCGCTTGTCAGCCGACCGCCGTGGGCGAAGTTGCTGCTAGATGCCGTCGCGGCAGATAAGATCACCGCCGCCTCGTTGGCCCCCGGCCAGATTTCCAGGCTCACTTCCCACCCGGATGCGGACATTGCCAAGCGTGCCACCACCGTTTTCGGCGGCTCGGCAGGCGGCAAGGATCCGCTCATCGCGAAATTGCTGCCGCAGATCGACGCCCCGGCTAACGTCCCTAACGGCAAGCTGATGTTCACCGCCGTCTGCGCGTCATGCCACCAGCTCGAAGGCGCGGGCAACGTGTTCGGTCCGGCGCTTGAGGGCATCGGCTCGCACCCGGTGTTAGAACTTCTCACCAGCATCGTGAACCCGAACTTGGTTGTCGATGACGAGCACCGCACTTGGAACCTCACGCTGAAGGACGGCACTCAATACTCCGCGCTCATCGCCAGTGAAAACGAAACTCGCGTCCAAATCCGCCAGCCCGGCGGGATCACCACCGACTTAAAAACCGCCGACATCGCCACCCGCAAAAAAGGCGATAACTCGCTGATGCCCGAAGGCCTCGAAGCCATCGGCCCAGACAACCTTCGCGACATCATCGGTTACATCCGGAGCTGCGCGCCCAAGCCCACTCACTAAATCCCCACCATGAAAAGCTACCTAACGCAAATCACCGTGCTTGCCAGCGCGCTCGTTCTAACTGCCACCGCCCAACCGGACAGCACCACCGCCATGGGTCAAAAATTCGCCGATCCCCGACCCGCCAAAACGCTCCGCGTGTTGCTCGTCGGTGCCGGGAGTTCGCATGATTTCCCGAAATTTTTCCTCGGCTCAGACGCAGTCACCCTCAAGGCCGCAGCCGGCATGGACGTCGCCGCCACGCCCAATCTTGAGGAAGCACTCACCTTGTTGCCGCAGGCCGATGTGCTTGTTTTCAGCGGAAATCACGATCAATTCGGCAAGGACGAGTTTCAAAAAGCGCTCAACGATTTCGCCGACAAACGCAAGGGCATCGTCGTCCTGCACGCTGGCACATGGGACCACACGCCGTGGAAAGGCTTCAATGAGCGCTTCGTCGGCGGTAAAACTCCGAGCCACGGCAAAGGCGAATTCGAGGTCACCATCAAGGACGCAAAGCATCCGATTATGAAAGGCGTGCCCGCCACCTTCAAGATCACGGACGAAAACTATCGCTTCGAGATCGGCT
>JAYVEJ010000535.1:0-3897 GCA_043748885.1 Luteolibacter sp.
AAGACGGTGAAGCTCGCTTCCACGCATTATTGCGACGAGCTCCCGACTTCCGGCAACGAGCATGGCCAAGCGTTTCGCGACCTCGAGCTGGAGAAGGAATTGCTGGCGATGGCCCGCGAAATCGGGATCGGCGCACAGTTCGGCGGCAAGTATTTCGCGCTCGATGTGCGGGTGATCCGTTTGCCACGGCATGGTGCTTCGTGCCCGGTCGGCATCGGTGTTTCATGTTCGGCGGACCGGCAGGCCAAGGCGAAGATCACCAAGGACGGGATTTTCCTGGAAAAGCTTGAGAAGAACCCCGGGCGCTTCATCCCGGAAAAATTCCGCGATTGGAAATTCAAGGGCGTGCCGATCGACCTCGATCTCGGAATGGAGGAGACCTTGAAAACGCTCGCGAAATATCCAGTCACCACCGCGCTCGCGCTCACAGGCACCATCATCGTCGCCCGCGACATCGCCCATGCGAAGCTCAAGGAGATCCTCGACGACACCGGCGAGCTGCCCGAATATTTCAGGAAATTCCCGGTCTATTACGCCGGTCCTGCCAAGACGCCCGCCGGTTTGCCGTCAGGCTCCTTCGGCCCGACCACCGCCGGACGGATGGACGGCTACGTGGATCAGTTTCAATCTAACGGCGGGTCGATGGTGATGCTGGCCAAGGGCAATCGCTCGAAGCAAGTCACTGACGCCTGCCAGAAACACGGCGGCTTCTATCTCGGCTCAGCCGGTGGGCCGGCGGCTTTGCTCGCGCAGGAACACATCCGCTCGCAGGAAGTCGTCGCCTTTCCCGAACTCGGAATGGAAGCGGTTTGGAAAATCACGGTGGAAAATTTCCCGGCTTTCATCCTCGTGGATAACAAGGGCAACGATTTTTTCACCTCGCTGAGCGCGTGTCCGGTGTGCCGGTGAGCGGCCACTTGAAAGTAAATGCATTGCAAGCGGGTTTTGCGACGCTATCTTTGAACCAACCACAACACTACACCATGGGACCTATCGGAATGCCAGAAATGATCATGATTTTCATCGTGATCTTGTTACTCTTCGGAGCCAAGAAACTGCCTGAACTCGCCCGCGGAATCGGCAAGAGCATGGGCGAATTCAAAAAAGCGAAGGAAGAATTCGAACATGAGATCACCCGCTCCGAGACCGAAGCGCGGGTGAAGGAAGTGCCCGGCAAAGAACCCCGGGAGTCCTGAGATCGCAATGCAGCTTCGGGCTTTTGCCACCTCGCTTGAAAATCACGCCCCAAGATTTCTTGGGGTTGTTTTTTGTGCGCTTGGCTTGTTAGTCAGTTCCGGTTGCCACAAAAAAGGCACGCCGGATTGGGAGACGCCCGGCGGGAAAGAACCAAGCACCGCAGCCGTTGAATCGCCGCCAAAAGCGGTCGAGACCGAGTCTCCGCTACCCGACGAAGCGGAGGAATCGCAGACACTCACAGCGGACTCGGCAGACAGCGCCACATCTGAGAGACTTCGCTTCATCGCCTACAACGTCGAGAACTGGCTGACGATGGATCGCTATGTCGGAGGAAAAACCCTCAAGGGCGCTCCGAAGCCCGACAGCGAAAAGCAAGCTGTCATTGCCATTCTCGCTCGTCATACGCCCGATGTGATCGGGCTTTGTGAAATCGGCGAGGCCGACGATCTCGCGGAAATTCAGCAGTCCCTCAAGGCAGCTGGGCTGGATTTACCGCACTCCCACTACACCGGCGGCTCGGATCCCACCCGCCATCTCGGGCTTTTATCTCGCTTTCCAATCACCTCCACGGCCAAGCCTGCGGAAACGGAATATCAACTTGCCGGGAAAACCTTCGCGATCAACCGTGGGATTCTCGATGTTTCCGTGAATGCGCGCGGCAAGTCCTATCGCTTCGTCGGAGTCCATCTAAAATCCAAGCGCGAGAGCGAGCAAGGCGACCAAGAGGCCATCCGGCTCAACGAAGCCCGCCTGTTGCGCCGGCATGTGGACTCGATTCTCAAGGCGAATGCGGACGCACGAATCATCGTTTACGGCGATTTGAATGACACCCGTGCGACACCCGCGATCAAGGTGATCACCGGGAAATACAACGATCCCGCCTATTTAACGGCCATCCCGGCGAAGGACTCCCGCAATGACGCGTGGACCCACCATTGGGCGCTGCATGACCTTTACTCCCGCATCGACTTCATAATGGTCACTCGCGGGCTGCGCGCTGAGGTGGATTTCCACGCCGCCAAAATCATCGACGATGAGGGCTGGGACAAAGCGTCTGACCACCGGGCGGTGATGGCAGTCTTCAAGTGATCGAACTCAAACAAATCCGCTTTTCTTGTTGCACACCAGTCTCAATTAGCGATCTTCCGCCCAGATGTCACCCGCCCTAGCAGCCGATTTAGAAATCGACAGTGCCATGACCTTGAACCAAGCCAAGGTGGGTTGTGACATGCAGATCCGGGTTTTGAGCGGTCCCGGCTGCGAGCGCCTCCGCGACCTCGGTTTCTGCGAGCAACTTCAAGTCCGCAAGCTCGCGGGCGGGCGGAATCTAATTTGCTCGATCTGCGGCACCCGGATGGCGATCAGCCGCGAATTGGCCGAGCAGGTGCTGGTTTCGCCCGTCGGTTGAAATTTCCATGTCCGCCGCCTCCGATGCTCCTTCGACGATCGCGCTGATTGGCAATCCCAACGCCGGAAAAACCACGCTTTTCAACGCGCTCACCGGTGCTAACCAACGCGTAGGCAACTACGCAGGCGTCACCGTGGAAGTGAAATCCGGGGAAACCTACACGCCGCACGGCCGCAAGCTGCATGTCCTCGATTTGCCCGGCTGCTACTCGCTGCGGGCAAACTCGCCCGATGAAAAAGTCGCACTCGACGCGCTCAGCGGCCAACTCCCCGGCGAACCCAAGCCAGACATCGTCGTCAGCGTGGTGGATGCCTCGAATCTCGAACGTCATCTGCAACTCACGCTGCAAATCATCGAACTCGGGCTGCCCTGCGTGCTGGCCCTCAATATGGTCGATGTCGCCGAGCGCTCCGGCCTGCGGTTAGACCCGGCGAAATTGTCCGAGGAACTCGGCATTCCCGTGGTGCCGATGCAGGCGAACGCGAAAAAGGGCATCGTCGAACTCAAGCAAGCGCTGCGCTTCCCCCACCCGATCCCGGCGGAGGTCACTTGGAGCGCGGGCGCGAGCGATCCCGAGTCCGGCAGACGCGCGTTCATCAGTCGGCTTTGCGAGTTGGCCGCCCGGCGGCCGGACGCACACCAGCAAACTCTATCCGATCGCATCGACTCGGTGCTGCTTCACCCGGTGTTAGGCTGGATCTCGATGCTCGCGATTTTTTTCACCGTATTCTGGGCGATTTTCTCTTTCGCCCAAATCCCGATGGGCTGGATTTCTAGTGGCCAAAGCATGCTCGGCACTTGGGTCGAATCACTGATGGCCGCTGGCGACCTCCGCTCACTCATCGTCGATGGCGTCATCGGCGGAGTCGGCGGGGTGGTGACATTCCTGCCGCAAATCATTCTGTTATTTTTGTTCATCGGGCTGTTGGAAAGTTCCGGCTACATGGCCCGCGCGGCCTATCTGATGGACGGCGTGATGGCCAAGGCTGGTCTCAGCGGGAAATCTTTCCTGCCGCTTTTCAGCTCCTACGCCTGTGCGATTCCCGGCGTGATGGCCACCCGCACCATCGACTCGGCGAAGGAGCGCCTCGTCACCATTTTCGTCGCGCCGTGGATGAGCTGCTCGGCGCGGCTGCCGGTGTATTTCCTGATCATTCCCCTGCTGCTGCATGAAAAGGAAGGCACCTGGAAACAAGCGTTGATCCTGTTCGCCATCTACGCGTTGGGCACTCTAACGGCGTTCATCGTCGCCCGTCTGCTGCGCGGCCGGCTGGGCGAAGACATCAGCCCCG
>JAYVEJ010000536.1:0-10034 GCA_043748885.1 Luteolibacter sp.
TTGCAGCGAAGACGGCAAGGCTGCCAAATTGGCAGCATCCTTAGAAATTCCACTAGAAGCTAATCGCGTGCCGAACACAACTGGCGTCTCGCTCCAGCCCGGACAGGAGATACGAGAGGCGGGACGCCTCTCGCAACGGTCTGGCGCGAGACGCGCCAGCCACTTTCCTGCCCAAGTCTTTCCACAAGTCCACATGCACGGCAGTATAGTCCACTCCGGCAGCCAGAACCTCGGCGCGTGGGCCACTTACGGGCTGGGTTCGGACAACCAGAACCTTCCCGGTTTCATTGTCCTAACATCCGGTGGCAAAAATCCCGACGCCGGCAAATCCGTGTGGGGCGCGGGCTACTTGCCCTCCGTCTATCAGGGGGTGCAATGCCGCTCCGAGGGCGAACCGGTCCTCTATCTCGGCGACCCGCAAGGCATCACTCGCGGCATCCGCCGCCGCTCGCTCGATAGTCTCGACCGCCTTAATCAGCAGATCGCCACTGACGTCGGCGATCCAGAAACCGTCACTCGCATCGCCCAGTATGAGAAGGCCTATCGGATGCAAATGAGCGCCACCGACGCCTTCGATCTCAAGCAGGAAAACGCCGCCACCCACCAGCTCTACGGCACCCAGCCCGGCAAAGAATCCTTCGCCAACAATTTGAAGGAGGGCGTGCTGGCGCAAGGAGCCTCCATCACTGGCCCTTGCCCGTTAGAACGATGTCAAACGATGCTTCATCCGCGTCGTTGCTCTTGATGTGGATGGCCGCGCTGCGGGTGCCTCTGCCAGCGGGTTTGAAGGTGACTGTGAATGACGTGCTGGTGCCTGGCGTTAACGAAGTCCTTGCCGCTTGCACCACTCTGAACTCCCTAGCGTTCACGCCGTCGCGGGTGACGGTTAGGCCGGTAAGCTTGCCGTTGCCGATGTTCTTGATGGTGAATTTTTTCGCTTTGGCGCTGACGCCAATGACGGAGGTGCCGCAACTCACCTTGCTGTTACCATCCTCGAGACTGCGGCCCACCGGCTGTTGGACATCGATCTCAGGCACTGTGGGCGCGACCATGGACGGTCCGGCGGACAGCGGCAGCGCCATCAAACAGATGGCCATGGTCACAGTGAAAGTGGACGCGATGAAATGTTGGAGTTTCATGGTGGTGGGACGGATCGTCGCCGAGGAACCGGAGTTGGCAATTGCTTATTTCAACACCTGCCGGAACTCGTCCTTGTCGGTTAGCGAGAGCACGAAGTCCGTTAGCAAGTCGATGGTGTGCGCGATGTCGTCGAGGTGGGCGGTCTCCACGACGGAGTGCATGCAGCGCAATGGCAGCGAGACGAGGGCGCTCGGGATGCCTTCGCGGCTGTGGAAAATCTTGTCGGTATCGGTGCCAGTGAAGCGGCTGCTGGCTTCGTGCTGGATGGTGAGCTTGGATTTGTTAGCCACGTCGATCAGCCGCTGGACGACGTGCGGGTGGTTGGCGGTGCCGTGGGATAGGCTCGGACCGCCGCCGAGTTTCACGCTGCCGAACTTGGCGGCGTCGATGCCGGGAGTGTCGGTGGCGTGGGTGACATCGAGACAGAGACAGAGGTCGGGCTTGAGGCGATAGGTGGCCATCATCGCGCCGTTGCCGCCGATTTCCTCCTGCACCGCATTGAGACAAATGACGGTGAACGCCGGCTTTTTCTTGCCGGCCGCGATGCGCTTCATCACTTGAGCGATGATGTAACTGCCGATGCGGTTGTCGATGGCGCGACCGATGAGGCGCTTGTTAGCCAACTCCAACGGCCCGTCCTGATAGACGGCGGGGTGACCCACGCGCAGGCCGAGCGCGGCGACTTCGTCCGCGCTGGCCGCGCCGACATCGACCCACAGCTCGTGGACGGCGGGCGCTTTTTCTTGGCCGGATTCATCGCGGCGGAGGTGGATGGCGGTGTTGCCAATGATGCCGGAGACGTTGCCTTTATCGCCAAGGATGGTGAGACGGCGGCCACGGGCAGTCGCGGCATCCGAGCCACCGACGCGGTCGATGCGGAGGAATCCGCGCTCGTCGATGTGCTTGATCATGTAGCCGATCTCGTCGGCATGGGCTTCTAACATGACGATCCGTTTGGATTTCCCCGGCAGCGTCGCCCAAGTGGAGCCGTAGGCATCGCAGGCAACTTCGCTGGCGTAAGCTTTGATCCAATCCGCCCAGACTTGTTGGCCGCGCATTTCAAAGCCGGTCGGGCTGGGGGTCTCTAGCAGGTGGAACAGAAATTCGCGGTCGTCTTTTTTCATGATTTGTGGAGAGGTGAGTTAGAAAGCGCCGTTAAGTTTGCGGCCGATCCAGAAGATTCCTAACAAGGTGACGAGCGCGGCGACGGTGGCCCAGTGCGACCACAGCGGAATGCGGTTCTCCAACGGCCGCGGCGCGGGGAGGGCGGTGATTTCCTGGATCAGATCGGCAAGCTGCGCAGGCTGGATGATCCGGCCGCGCGAGACCTTGGCCATTTCTTCGAGCACTTCCGGTCGCGCCGGTTGGCCGACTTTTTCGATTTCCACGCCTTGGGCTAACAGGGTCGTTTCGAGCGGCTTGTCTTCCGCGCCAGATGCGGTGGCGCGGAGTTTCCACGCACCGGGGAGATCGACCTTGAAGCGGCCGCTGAAGGCTCCCCAGGCGGTGTCGTTTTTCTGGAGTTCGATGCGCTGGCTGCGGCCATCAGGCGCGGTGATGTCCACGGCGACGTTGCCTTCCTTGAGCGGTGCGCCGTTAGGATCGAAGGCGTTCGCGTTGAGGGTGACGGTGGAACCCGGTTCGGGGCGTTCGGGGTTGAAAAATAGCCGGACGCGTTGACCGGCAGCCATGTTCCGCTGATAGGACATCCAGCGCGCGACTTGGCCCCAGAACCGGTAGTGATAGAGATCCTCGACGCCGCGCCGCCAGCGCCAGGCGGAGTCGATGCCCATGAAAAGCACCTTGCCGCTGCCGGCGGGCTTGGTGACTAACAGCGGGACGGGACCGAACTTGCCGCGGCGGTTGCCATGGACGGCGAGCACTTCCGCGCCGCCCTTGGCCTTGATCACCGGCGCATGCCAATAGAAGCCGGGCAGCCGCCGCCAGATCTCGGGGTTTTCCTCCTCGTTGCTGCCTAACATGGTGAGCAACGACGCGCGGCCCTCGGTGGTGAGGGTCAACGGCGAGGGGATGGACTCGGCCATGCCCTTTTTGTGAGTCTCGTCGAGAATGACCGGCATCAGGTCGGAGAGCTCGGTGTCTAGCAGCGAGAATTCGTTGCCTTGCGGGCCGGGCATGAAGATCAGCCCCGACGCTTGGTTTTCCACCAGGCCGCGGATGAGCGCGCATTGTTCCTTGGTGATTTGCTCGGTGCCTACATCGCCGATGAAGATGACGTCATACTTCGCGAGTTCTTCGATTTTTGAGGGAAATTCTTTGATGTAGTCCTTGCCCTCGCCGGGGCCGAGCGCGGGGTGAAATAGCAGGCAGGAAAGCTCGACTCCGGGATCGCGCTCAAGGGCATTTCTCAAGAAGCGGTATTCCCAACGCGGCAGCGTTTCTATCAGCAGGACGCGGATTTTCTCGGGCCGACCGGCGATGGTGAATTTGCGGGAATTGTTAGTCGCCACGAGTTCGCCGTCGGCCACCGGGATGGTGAGTTCAAGGGTGGACGTGCCTTCCTTTTCCAAACGCCAGAGGATGGAATCATAGGTCTCGGCATTGGGCGGGATGACGATGTCTTTGGTCCGCTCGCGGCCATTTTCGTCGCGCAAGCGGACGACGGTGCGGACTTGGCGGTCGAGCGACGAGCGGATCGTGAATGGAATCTGCACGTTTTCCCCTACGATGCCATAGGTCGGCGCGGTGACTGATAGAAGGTCGAGATCGGGTAGTCTAACTTTACTGCCGACCGCGATGGGAAACAACGGCACGCCTCGCAGCCGGAGCTTTTGCGCAGCGGCGACGGGCGGCTGACCGAGGTTGTAGTCGCCATCGCTGAGCATGACCACGGCGCGAAGGTTTGTTTGCTTGGCGAGGAGGTCGGTTAGCGGTGTGTCGAGGTCGGTGCCGGAAGAGGTTGAGGGTTGGGAGTTGAGGGTGGATGGGGAAGAGAAAGATGTGGCGATGACTTCGTTTGCGCCGTTGGCTTCGAGGGGTTTCCACAGGTCGGACGCGAGCGCCTTTTTCACCCACTCGGCGCGGGAAACGACTTCCGACTTGTCTGATAGAACGGGCGGCAACGTGGCATCGATGGTGGTCATCGACTTGGAATCATCCCACAAGATCGCGATCTGCGGCTTGGTGTCCGGGTGAAGCGTGGTCAGCCACTCCGGCTGCCAGAGCAGGATGACGACGGCGAGCGCTGTTAGAAATCGCAAGCACTCCAGCACAGCGGCGCGCTTGGGGTGCGGGCTGCGTTTCCATGAAATAACGGAAAGCACGGCCACCACGACCAAGGCGATGATGCCGATCCAGAGGGTGAGAGGAGTGGGGGTGAGGTGGAGCAATGGAAGATATAGGTCATATAGGTCCTATAAGACCTATGTATTTGATTTAAGCGACTGCCCTTTTCGGCAGCACTTGCGGATGGGATTTTTTCGGAAGGCAGAGAACGGCTTCGGAGATAAGGAAAAACAGCACGGCGATGAGAAAGGCGCGCCAGACATCGCGGGAGAGTGAGGGATCAGTGGCTTGACCGGCTTGGTCTAGCAACGTGTATTTGGTGCCTTCAAGTGCTTGGTCTAACTGCTCGCGAGTGAGGATTTCCACGTTGTCTTCTTGAGCGGGGCGGTTGACGGCTAACAGCCGCTCGCCGAGGCGGAAGATGCCAGCTTCGTAAGCGGCGTTGGCGGGATCGGGCGTGCCGTAGTCGTCGCTGCGGGTGCGGGTCTCGCCGGGAAGCGGCTGGGCGGCATCGCTGCCGACTGTCGTTAGATAGGAAGCGTCGAAGCGGTCGGCCCCGGCGGCGATGATGCGCTGGACGGTGGGAAGCAGGACATCGGCGTCGCCGAGGTTCGACCAGGTGTAATCCGGCAGCGAGCCGACGAACCAGGCGGTGCCGTGATCGACGATGCGGCGGGTAATGATCGGCTCACCATCTTCCCAACGGGCAAGCGAGGTGGCGTCACCTAACGGAACTTGGCGGCGGATCGCCTTAAGTCGCTCGGCGGGGATCGGCGTGCCATCGACGCCATCGCGCAGCGGGCCATCGCTGTGATTCCAATCTTTGGGGATGAAAAATTTACCCGCCGGAGCGTCGCTGGGATTGGACCATTTCAAATCGACGAACAACGCGTCGGAAGAGATCCCGGGCG
Organism: Luteolibacter sp.; assembly: GCA_043748885.1. Classification (GTDB taxonomy): domain Bacteria; phylum Verrucomicrobiota; class Verrucomicrobiia; order Verrucomicrobiales; family Akkermansiaceae; genus Luteolibacter. The sequence goes on from JAYVEJ010000536.1 coordinate 5,298, forward strand.
GGAAAAAGATGACGTGGCCACCGGATGTGAGGAAGCGGTTGATGACATCGTAGGCTGGACCGCTGGGCAGGGGCGCGGCCCACAGAATGGTCGCGAGATCGCCGGTGGCGAGGCTGACGACGTTAGCGGGATCGATCCGTTGGACGGTCTGATTGCCGAAGCCCGGCGGCGCGGCGGCGAGCGCGAGGTAGTCCGCAGTTTCGCCCGCCGGGGCGACGATGACCGACCTGATAGGCCGGGCGGGGCCGTAGGCGAAGAAGGTCGAGTTGTCGCGCGAGTTTCCATCGGCGGGGATCGACAGCCAGCCGGAACCGGTTTCGCCACCGGCGGGCAGGGCGACGCGTTTTTGAAAACGCAGGGATTGGCCGGGGAGTGTTAGGGTCTCGGTGGTGCGGGTGCCGTTGAGATTGGTGGTGAGTGGCAGGGTGGTGGTGCCGCGCGAATCGGCGGCGCGGAGGATTTCCAAATCAAGCAGCATTTCATCGCCAGAACGCCGCGAGCCAAGGACGCGGATGGCGGTGTTAGGCGCAGCGGGACCGGTGATGGAAAGGACTCGGATGGCCGGTTTCTGCGGCAGCGCGGCGAGGGCGGCGCGGGCGGCGGACCAACGTTCGTCGTCGGGTCGCCAGTTGGAAGTTTGGAGATCGGACGCGAGCCAGACTTCGGAACGACCGGTGGTGTCTGCTAGAAACTCGGCCGCACGGGCGAGCAAGGTGGGGAAATCGGCAGCGGTATCGGTCGGTCCGGTGGAGGAAATCTCAGCGAGGATGTCCGGCGAGGGGATTTCCTGGGGTTTGTTGCTGGCGCTGTCGATGAGCACCAAGCGCGCCCCGCCGAGATTGGCCATCGCATCGCGGACTTTCTCGATGACGATTTGCCGCCGTGGATTGAGGCCATCGCCGGGCTTGGTTTCCATCGACGCCGAACGGTCGAGCAGCAAGACGACCGTGTCGATCGAGCCACCTCCCCAGCCGATCAGACCGGAGACAATCGGCCGCGCGGCAGCGAACGCCAGCGCGGCGATGGCGAGCGCCCGGCACGTTAGGATGAGGATGTGGCGGAGCTTTTTCTTGCCCCGGGACTCGCGCGTCGCCTTGAGCAGGAACTGCATCGCCGCCCATTGGATCGTCTTGTGACGGCGACGATTTAGCAGGTGGATCGCTACCGGGACTGCGGCGGCGAGCAGACCCCATAAGAGCAGTGGATTTAGGAAGAGCATGGGTGACTGAATTTACCGCGAAGATGCTAGGGGAAGGTTTCCTCGCCGACGTGGCGGGAGAAGTCCATGGACTCGTGGAGGATGCGGGCGATTTCAAGACGGTCCCCTCTCACCCGATAAAAAATAAAGTGCTTGGCGACTCGGAATGCCCGGCAGCCATCGGCCAGATCGTCTCTGGTTTTGCTGCCGGGGAGGAGTGGGTTGTTCATGATGCAGGTTCTCGCGATAGTAAGGTGCTGAAGGTAAGCAGCTCCTTGTTCCATGCCCCAAGTTTTGAGGGTGTCGCGAAGGATTTTGGCAAGGTCTCGCTCTGCGAAGTTTGATAGCCGGTAGCTGCGCACGGAATCAGTTTTGTTTGAACTCCGACATCACCTCGGCAGCGATTTGCTCGAAGGTTTTTTCTGAAAACTCGCCCCTGTCCAATTGATCGAAACCGAGTTGGACTTCGCGTTTCAATTGTTCGAATTTGATCTTGGTGAGCGAGTCGTAGTCCTCCTTTGAGGTGAGGACGAAAGCGGGACGACCGTGTTTGGTGATGGAAACGGGACCGGTGCGGGCGCTGTCGAGGACTTGGCCGAGCTGTTGTTTGGCGATGTTGGCGGTGACGGTTTTCATGGCTTTGATTTCGTCTAAAATGGATGAAACGGATGGAAGTGCAAGTTCAGTGTTTCGACTTGGGCAGTCTGGCAGTGAGGAATTCGCGCAGCAGCGGCTCCAGCGGTGTGTCGGTGGTGATGAGCTGATAGTCGGCGGCGGCGTCGTGGCATTTGGCGCGGACGGCGGTAAGGAAATCGCGGAGCGCGGCCTTGTATTCGTCGGCGATGAGGTTGGGTTCGGCGACGATGGAGGTGCCGTCCTCGAGATCGACAAAGCGGTGCGGGCGGTCGAACTCGAAGCCGATTTCCAGCGGGTCCATCAGGTGAAAGACCGAGATGTCGTGCTTGCGGTAGCGGAGGTGTTGGAGCGCGTCGCCAAGCGCGACGGGGTCGGTGAAGAGATCCGATAGAATGACGACGAACGCCCGCTGGCCGATTTTTTCCGCGATGGTGTGGAGCGCGGGAATGAGTCCCGTTTCGCCGGATGGCTGGACTCTGCCGAGGGTGGAGAAAAACCGCTCAAGGTGGGCCGCGCGGCGGCTGGGCGGGACTTCGAGATGCAGCTTGTCGGTGCAAATCGATAGACCGGCGGCGTCGCCTTGGTTGACTAACAAGTAGGCCAGCGACGCGGCGATCCGGCGGGCGACTTGGATCTTGGCCTCACCATTTCCCGCGAAATTCATCGAGCCGGAAGCATCGACGACGAAGTAGGCGCGGAGGTTCGTATCGGCCTCGAATTCCTTGATGTAAAACCGGTCCGAGCGGGCGAAGGCCTTCCAGTCTAACCGCCGAGTATCATCGCCGGGGACGTATTTCCGGTACTCCGCAAACTCGACCGACGAACCACGGTGCGGCGAGCGGTGCTTGCCCGCGACGTTTCCTAACATCGGTGCCCGCGACTCGATGGGCAGCGAGGCGAGGTGGGAAAGCAGGGTGCTGTCGATAAAGGAGTGGGACATTTCAGGGAGAAAGTGGCAGGAGAAGCGACAAATCGGGGAACCATCTGCGCAAATAACCGTGATCGAGTGTCGCCAGCCGATTTGCCTGTAGTTGGGCGTGTGCGGCGATGAGGAAGTCCGGGACGAGGTGCTCGCGTGGTCCACCTGCCCGGCGGTAGTTTTTGAAAGTGGAACCTGCCAGATGGGCGGCATCAGGTGAAATCGGATCAAACACGATATCGAGACGGCCTAAATAACCTTTAAGTTTGGAGGCGTCCGGGGATGACGGGGCCAACTCGGCAAAGGCCACCGGGCTGATGACAAGTGGTCCTTCGGCTGCCGCGTGAATCAAGGCTTGCAACACGAGATCATGCCCGCGTTCCTGATTCACAATTGCCCATATCATGGACGAGTCGAGGGCGGTGATCACGAGGCTTGTGGATCGTTTTCTGAATTCCCGCCTCTCAAATCATTGAGGATCTGCGTGCTCGAAGCGTTTTCCCATGGATGGCCCGCTAGGTTTTCCTTAGCAACCGCTCCCCACTCGATAAAGGTCTTCTCCCACTCACTGCGGTTAACAACCCGGCGGGCGGTGAGGATGGGGGCGCTCTCATCGAACTCCAGTTGATCGCCGGCTTTGAGGTTGAGGCGGGTTCTGAGCGCCAAGGGAATGGTGATTTGCCCCTTGCTGGTAAGTGTGGCAGTCATGCGGTCAAAGTAAGGCGCAAAAGTAAGGATGGCGAGTCATGTTTCACTGGATGGCAATTCGCGTCGTGCCCGAAGTGAGCGTGTGCATCTGGCGGATGGCGATGGCGTTGAGTTCGGAGAGGGTGCGGTTGAGGTTCCACGCGAGGGACAGGCGGCGGTTTTCGTCGTCTTTGAGGCGTTGGAATTCTTTGATGAGGTAGATTTTGAACTCAGGGCTGATCCACATGCCGAATTCGAAGGCGATATCCTTGTGTGCATAAGTGCCGCCGTATCTGCCGGCGCTCGCCTTGAGTCCGATCGCTCCGGTTTTCTCAACCCATTCCTTCACACTGAGTTTATAGCTGTTGAGACCGGCCTGGCTTTTAATTGTGGCGAATTCGCCGGAATTAAAATTGGGGTTATAAACGGATTCCCAGACGCCGAGAAACTCGATGGTGTTCCGATTTCTGAGCCAGTCAGAGATGAAAAAATCCCCATCCTTGGCCTTGAGCATGTCAGTCATGGAAATGAAGTCACCGTCTGGAAAATTCAGAATCGAGATTTCTGCTCCTTGGACCTGAATGCTGGCTTTGATAGGCTTTTTCATGGGGTGTGACTGGTCGGCCAGAAAAAGACTTCGATATCTTCAACCCTGTTCTCCTCGGAGCAATCTCCGTAATAAAATCTGTCTCCGTGTGCCTGGCGGGTTTTTAGAAAAATTGCGACAGATCTCAAAGCGCCAACCAAAGACGTCAGGGAGTCCACGTTTGTGGAAGGTTGGATTGGGTGAGGAAATAAATCGCCCACTGCCCAATCACATTTCCAAAGATCACCGTCCTGATAGGGAATTCCGATGGTCACTTCGAATTCAATAAATTGATCGCCTCGTGCGCACCATAATTTCGAGGAAATGCCCATGGCTTTATTTTGGTGGATGATGTGATTCACTCTTCCCTCATCTCCTTGATCAGCCGCTCGACGATCTTCTTCGACGTCATCCCCTGCGACTCAGCCGAGAAATTCGTGATGACGCGGTGAGTGAGCACGGATGACGCGATGGCTTCCAAGTCTTCTAACGTTGCCATGTAAGCACCGCGCAGCGCGGCGCGGGATTTCGCGCCGAGGATGAGATATTGCACGGCACGCGGGCCAGCTCCCCAACCGACGGTGTCTTTGATCCATTGTGGCGACTCGGGTTCGCCGGGGCGGGTTTTGCGGACGATTCTAACGGCGTAATCGTAGAGGTGCTCGGGAACTGGGACGCGGCGGACGAGTTGTTGGAAGGCGATCACTTTTT
>JAYVEJ010000537.1:0-10019 GCA_043748885.1 Luteolibacter sp.
GGAGCCACGCGCCGCTACGGCGTTTGCAGTGATAAGGTGAAGAGCCAGTTAGAACACGAATTGGCGATGATCCACCGCCTCGGCTTTCCCGGTTATTTCCTGATCGTTCATGATCTCATCGAGTTCGCGCGCGGCCGTGGCATCCTCTGCCAAGGCCGGGGATCAGCGGCGAACTCGGTGGTCTGCTACGCGCTCGGCATCACCGCCGTCGATCCCGTCGGCGGCGGCTTGTTGTTCGAGCGGTTTTTATCAGACAACCGCAAGAGCTGGCCGGACATCGACATCGACTTCCCCTCCGGCGACCGCCGTGAGGAGGTGATCCAGCACGTTTTTAAAAAATACGGCGCGCGCAACGCGGCGATGACTGCCAACGTCATCACCTACCGCGCGAAGTCCGCGTTCCGCGAAATGAGCAAGGTGTTAGGCTTCCCGCCGTCGGTCGCGGAACGATTTTCCGGCGCTGCCTCGTCGTTCCGTGGTGAGGGTTCGCGCGACGAGAGCAAGCCGGACCGCGAGGCGGAGTTTGAGGACCGGATTTCCAGTATCCTGCCGCCATCGCACCCGCGGTTACCAGCGCTGGCCCATCTCTACCAGGCGGTGTTAGGAATGCCGCGCCACCTCGGCCAGCACTCCGGCGGGATGATCGTTTGCGATCACGGGCTGGACGCCATCGTCCCGCTGCAACCGGCCACCATGGCGGGCCGCACCGTGGTCCAGTGGGACAAGGACGATTGCGAGGACATGGGCATTGTGAAGATCGACCTGCTAGGACTGGGGATGTTAGCGGCGATGGAGCACGCCTTGGAAATCCGCTCGCGGCGCGGCCAGCCCATCGACTTGGCCACCATCCCCAAGGACGATCCCGCTGTTTTCGAAATGCTCGCCCGCGCCGACACCATCGGCACCTTCCAAGTCGAGAGCCGGGCGCAGATGGCGACCTTGCCGATCATGCGACCCCAGACATTTTACGATCTCGCCATCCAAGTCGCGATCATCCGCCCGGGTCCGATCGTCGGCAATCTGGTCCATCCGTATCTCAACCGCCGCAATGGCCGCGAGAAAATCGACTTCATTCACCCCGCTTGTGAGGAAATCCTGGCGCGCACGTTAGGGGTGCCGCTGTTTCAGGAACAAGTGCTGCGGATGGCGATGGCCGTGGCCGATTTCAGCGGGGCCGAAGCCGACGAACTGCGGCGGGCGATGGCCTTCAAACGCAGCGATGACCGGATGGAAAAAGTGACGGAAAAACTCCGCACCCGAATGACCGAGCGCGGCGTGGCGAGCGAGGTGCAGGAGAAAATCGTCGGCTCGATCGGCTCGTTCGCGCTCTATGGATTTCCTGAGAGCCACGCGATTTCCTTCGCCCTGATCGCCTACGCGAGCTGCTGGCTCAAGCTCCACCACCCGGCGGAATTTTACGCCGGACTCATCAACCACCAGCCGATGGGCTTCTACTCGGTCCACACGCTGATCCAGGATGCGAAGCGCCACGGCATCCGCCTGCTGCCGGTTTCCTGCCTTTGGAGCCACGAGCTAACAGTCGTGGAAACCGACACCACCCTCCGTCTCGGCCTGCGCGGCCTCAAAGGACTCACCAGCCCGACCCGCGCCCGGCTCGTTAGAGCGAGGGTGGAAAATCCCTTCACCTCGCTGGAGGATTTCCTGGCCCGCGTCCGCCCGACGGCCAAGGAAAAACGCCTACTCGCCCAAGCCGGAGCGTTGAACGGACTGCCGCAAGTCGGGCATCGGCGCGAAGCCTTGTGGCAAGTCGAGCTGCCACTCTACGACGATCTGCTGATGCCCCGCAACCCACTCCGCCCAGCCATCCTGCCGCCGATGTCGATGGCCGAACGCCTCTCTGCGGATTTCACCAACCAAGGATCGTCCACCGGTCCGCACCCGATGCGGCTCTGGCGGGAGCACTCCGGCAGCCGCCAAATTCTCCGCGCCACCGATTTACAAAACCTCCCGCACAGCATCCCCGTCACCGTCGCCGGCCTAGCGATCTGCCGCCAGCGCCCCGGCACCGCCAAGGGCCATTGCTTCATTTCGCTGGAGGACGAGACCGGCATCGCCAATCTGTTTGTCCCACAGAAAACCTTCCACCGCTTGCGCCAAGTCATCACCAGCGAGTCGTTCCTGTTAGCCAATGGCATCCTCCAACGCTCCGAAGGCGACCCGCCAACTGTTTACGTCCTCCACGTCGAGCCGTTATGCGGCATCGAGCCAGAACACGCGACGCGCTCGCATGATTTCCACTGAAGCAGCGTGGCGCGGGCATCCTGCCCGACGCCTTTCTTCAGATTGGGATCCTCTTAAGCCACCGCTAAAAGAACGGTGAGGTCAGGCACTCTAACATTGATGAATCATTTCGCCTTGAAAGAGCAGGGAGATCGGGGATTGGAGTTTTTGACAAGAGGCCCGGAATCGGCTTTTTTCGGTCAGCCATGGGAAGAAGCACCATCATTGAGGTTCCTGTTTCGCCGGGGATTCGCGGATTCAAGCTTCCGCGCGGAGTGCGGAACCGGTTGAACGCTCTGTTGGACAAGCAGGACGGCGGACAGTCCCTGAATGCGGCGGAGCGGCGTGAAGCCGAGGGGCTGGTCGAACTGGCGGAATTCCTTTCCTTGCTCAAATTGCGGGCGCGAGTGACCCCGGCCAAGAGGGCATGAGCATCCCGGCAAAGCTGCGATCCGAGGTGGTCCGGCGGGCAGCTGGGCGTTGCGAATAGTGTCGGCTTTCCCAGAAGGGCCAAGAAGCGGCGTTTCACGTCGATCACATTCATCCAGTCGCCCGTGACGGCAGGACGGAGCTTCCGAATCTAGCGTTGGCCGGTGTGTCTTGTTCGCTGCGGAAAGGGGCAAGGATGACGTGTGAGGATCCGAAATTAGGCGGGCAGGTGCCGGTTTTTCATCCTCGCCAGCAGGATTGGAAGGAGCACTTCCGCTGGGCTGGATTCCGGGTGATCGGCAGATCTTCCAGTGGGCGAGCCACAGTGGAATTGCTGCGGATGAACCGGGAGATCGCACTCGCCACCCGTGCCGAGGAAGCCCGCTTGGGCAGGCACCCTGCGGAGTAAGGCACTTGAAAAAATGATCACTATTTCATTGCTTCGTCAGGGGAAATATTCCAGCTTGCCCCATGAAGTTCATTCCGGGGGACGAGGCCAAGGAAAGCCTGAAAGATCGTGGCCTCACCTTCGAGATGATCGCATCCGCGCCAGTCCTCGGTTTTATCCCGAATCCGGCGCGGCAAGACCAGATGTTACTGATCGTCGAAATCGCAGGCTACGTCCATGCCGCTCCATGTGAAAAGCGGGGTGAAGCTTGGCGAATCATCACTGCCTACCCATCCCGCAAATACCAAAAAATCTTTCTCCCATGAAAACCAAGCTACCCAGAAAATACGACCCGCTTGCCGTGAAACTCACTCCTTACGAGCAGTCCATCGAGGATGCCATTGATGAGAACGCCATCCCGGACACCGATCCCGCCTTGCTCGCGGAAGTGCGGGCTGGACTCGCGCTTCTCGCGACTTCCCTGCGTGGTGGCAAGCGCCCCGGTTCCGGCAGAAAGCCACGGGAAACCCGCCGCACCATGGTTCTGCTTTCCCCTGCCGCGCGGACCCGTTTGGAGGAATTGGCTGCCCAAACCGGCAGCCTTAGCGCCGCCGTGGAGAAGGCGGTCATGGCATTTCCACGCTGAGCCGTGATCCGGGACAGGCCTTTGGTTATGATCATAGGTTTTACCCCATAGCTCGATTTTCGGAGTCCACCTCAGCGTCCTAGCTTTTGAAATAATCATTTAGACTCTTTTTCTCATACCAGTAGTCAAATTCGCGATCCATTCGTCCATCATCGTAGTATGAGCGTTTCATCCAGTCTTCCCGATACTTTTTTTCGAGATAGGTGGCATGTGACGATTCACAACGCGCTTCCTCTGCCCGTTCGTCTCGCAGCCATTCATTGAAAGCTTTTCGTTTTCCATCGGCTATGACATGACAAGGCTCATTACAGAGCAATTGAAGGTCGGAAAGAAGTTCGTTTTCGAATCGATCATAAACCAGGTGGTTGATCAGCGGGATCGTTAGAAACTTGGCTTTCACCGGTAGAATCGTCCCGCCGAAGAGCTGGATGTTGAACCGTTGCTCGGCAACTTGGAGTGTGGCACCCGCGTCCGTGATTTCGAGAATGTCGGTGGCGTTTTCCACCTGTGACCAGAAATTGGATTTCGGTGCACCCATCTTGTTAGGGGCTTGATTCTTCAGGGCGAAATGTGCCTTCAGGTCGCGGCGCAGGCGGATGGCCAGTGCCTCGTTGAGTCCGCGGCGGTTCGTTAGAGTGCCGGCCACATGCACGAGGAAGGCCTTCGCTTCCTGGTCTGAAATCGTCACTTGGATGCCGATCATTTGGCACCTCCTCTCGGGATGACGCGGAAGTCATAAGTCTTGCCGGTGGCGTCGGTAAGATTGCGGAGCCTAGCGGCGGCGTAAATGGCAGCGGTTGACCAAGGCGCGTGGAATCCGCTCACAGTCTTCCCGGCGGCATCCATCAGCAGGACCAATGCGTAACGTTCAGCAGCGGCCATGGATTCCAGGCCATAGCCTAGCAGGATTCCGTTGCGGGCTTGCGGCAGCTCCTTGGAGAGATTCATCAGCTCGCTCGGCGCCCGCGGCTGCAAGTCGGGACGCCAGGCGATCAGGTGGCCACCATCATACTCCGCCTCCACTTGCGGCATCACCGCGCGGATCATCTCCATCAGCGCCGCCGCAGAATCCTCAAGGAACGTGTCGTGGAAGAGCTGCTTCCGCCCAGTGCCGACTGCGGCTAACTGGGCGAGGACGGCTTCGCGGGCCTGATCTTGCAGGGGAGATCCGAAAAACGCTTCGGCTCCATTGTTTTCTCGTCGAAGCTTGCCAAGAGCCTCTTCGCTTCGCTCGAAGTAGGATCGAGCACGCGATTGAAGTTCTTCGCGGATGGTTTGGTCTCGGTGCTCATTGGCTTCAGTGGTGTTACGTTGATAGGTATGCGCAATGATCGCGCTCAGAATATCATCGACTCCCGAGTTCGTTCCATCGGTCCAAGCTTGGCTGGACGCAGGCTGATCTTGCCGGGAAGTACCAAATCAAGGGCTTTGGCATCAGCCGGATCGGGATTTCACAGATCGAAAGCTTTTTCCGCCGGGTGACGGATCACGAAATGGTTCTGATCGGGAGGGCACTTCGGGTTCCTATTACCGATTTGATTCCAAAACGACTGCCTCCATGGGAAGGCCAGAAAACCCGTGATGACAAGGATGATTGAAATTGGAGATAGATCCGGGGCAGGGACGTAGAGATCCGGAGCTGATGGGCCTGAACCGGGATAACCCGGATGCGCTGGGTGATTTCGGATTCAAGGTGTCCGATGCCCGCTCCAGAAATGGCGGGGCTACGCCGCCTGCCGCTTGATCCGCCGTGCACCACGCCGGTGTTGCGGCATTTCCAAAACAGCGCCGGCCGCCGAATCACCGTAGCAGCGAGCGAGTCGTCCAACGTCAAGCGCGACGAGGATTTGGAAGAAGTGCTCGGGCGGTGGCTGAAGGAATGAAGAATTTTTTGCGCGTTGGGAGATTCCTGCTACGCTGCGCGCATGTTTCACCGAGTTATGATTCCCGCGTTTGTTATGGCTGCCAGCGCTTTCGCCGCCGATCTCACTGAAATCCCTTTCACGGATGCATCCGGCAAGAAGACCGCCCTCAAGAACTATCAGGGCAAAGTGGTGCTCCTCGTCAATCTCGCATCGAAATGCGGACTGACTCCTCAATACGCAGCGCTCGAAGCGCTTTACAAGAAGCACAAGGATGAGGGCTTCGTCGTCCTCGGATTTCCGTGCAATGACTTCGGCAATCAAGAACCCGGCACCATTGAGGAGATTCAGAAATTTTGCAAAGCGGAGTATGACGTCACCTTCCCGGTGATGGACAAGATCAGCGTGAAGGGCGAGAAGCAGCACAAGCTCTATGAAGCCCTAACGGGCAAGGACGGAGCCTTCCCCGGCGACGTGAGCTGGAACTTCGGGAAATTTCTAATCGGCAAGGATGGCAAGGCAATCGCCCGCTTCGAGCCAGCGACCAAACCCGACAGCGCGGAACTCACTGGAGCGGTCGAGAAGGCCATCGCCGAGGCGGGGAAGAAGTGATGGGACATTCCGCGCCCTTCCGTGACGCCCTCCAATTCACTCCTTGTGCCCGTTCGCCTGGTTGTTAGTGTCCGGTCACAGTTATCAATAGATATTGGATCACTCTCGGATTTTCCCTAGTAGGATTGGGATGGCCATTGGTGGCACAAGAGCCGACTGGCGTGCCGCTTGCGTTCGAGAAAACGCCGGATACGGACGGGCGCGCGGCGGCGGTGGATCCTTTTGATCCCGATGCCAAAGCTCCGAAGGTGATCCAAGTCCAGGTGGAATACATCAAACTCTCACACGAGTTACTCACCCAATTGCTGTTTCTCGCCGAGCCAAAAAGCGCAGACGCCACTCCCTTGCGCAAACAGTTGCAAGAACTCGTCGCGAAGGGCGAAGCCAAGGTCTTGGAAACTCAAATCGTGGTTTGTAAAAGCGGTCAGAAGGCCACCACGGAATCGCTTCATGAGTTCATCTATCCGACGGAATACGAACCGCCTTCTGGAAGTGAGCCTGATGAAAAGCCGAAGGCTTTGCCTCTTGCCAGCTTTCCCTATAATCCGGCAACCCCGACCGCGTTCGACACCCGGAATGTGGGATCTAACCTTGAGGTGGAACCCACTTTGTCGGAGGACGGCAACATCATCGACGTGCGGATTGTTCCCGAGATTTTATGGCATCCGGGCGAGACCATCTGGCAGGAAACCAAGGACACTCTCGGCAACGTCTCGAAGGTGAAAATGCCGGACTTCTATGTCATCCGCGTTAGCACCGCCGTCACCACTATCAGCGGCCAATATCTGTTAATTTCCGTGCAATCTCCAAAGGATGCCCAAGGCGATGCCGACATCACCCGCAAGGTGGTGGTTCTGGTGAAATGTGATGTCCTGAGCGTGAAATGAAACCACCACTGCTTCCTCTCATTCTCGGGGCGACTGTCACACTCACCTTCGCAGACATCATTGCGCTTCCCCATCCCGGAGAGGCACTGCCAGCCACAAGTACGGTGGTTTGGTCGCCATTATTCCAAAGCGCGTGGGACCAACTCAACGCCAGCCTCGGTGGGCCGCCCGGCCGAGTGGATCCTCCTAACAAACTCATGGCCGGACTCGACGCTTTCCGTTGGGATGCGGAGAAAGTGATGCCCGTGGGTTCATGGCAAGCGTGGTGCGGGCCGGCGACTCAGGACTTCGTCAAGCAAGTGAACATCGAGGCTGCTGCCATCACCCAACAGCCGGAGGAGTCTTTTGAATTAAAGAATGAGGCTAACGGTTCGCGTGCATTTTTCGCGATCTTGAACCGGGAAGTGGAATTTCAACACGCTTTCTTCCGCTCCGCGAAAATCCCGCTGAAGTTTCACTCAAAAGGCATGGACCATCCCGTGCGATTCTTCGGCGTCCGGGATGAACTGGCCGGCAAGTTCGCCAGTGCCGTGCGGGTTCTTGCCTGGAGGCCGGTGGATGGTTCGCACGCGCTTCAGATCGCCTGCAAATTGGCCGACGATTCGCTCGTCCTTTACCTCCCGCCGGGAAATCAGAATTTCGCGACCGCTTGCCATTGGCTACGGACATGGCGCTCGGGATTCATCCCAGATCCAGCGTCAGCTAACGGATGGGACGACCCCTTTGTCCACCGGGGTGACGAGATTCAAATCCCCTATGTGACTCTGGAATCGAAAGCGGACTTCACCTCCCAACTCGGAGGCATTCGTCATTGTGGGAAATCGAAATTGCCGTGGACGATCTCCCGGGCGGAGCAGATCACCCGCTTTCAGCTTCATGAAAAAGGAGCCCAGGTGAGAGTCGGAGCGGCGGGCATCTCAGATCCTTTTGCCGAGCCACCACCCACCGTTCTGCGGCGTTTTCTCTACGACCGCCCGTTTTTCGTTTTCCTGTGGCGTGAGGGTGCCGAGTGGCCCTACTTCGGCGCATGGATCGGCGATGAATCCTCGCTGGACTCTTTTCAATGATGATGGAGGGACGGGGCGTCCACTCTCCTTATCGCTTCGCGCTGGGCAAATGGAGCCTTGGCACGCTGAGCGACGATCCGTATATTTCTCCCACGACAGCGACTGAAAAAAAGGCTTTGGGAGCGCACGTCGCCCGCTGGGATCGCGTCGTGCCACTGCTGCAACAGGTGCGGGATGCCGACATCCGGAGATAATAGGACCTCGCCGACTCACAAGATCTTCTGAAAGTGTGAATGCGCGAGGCCTGACCCGATTCGCATTATCGCAGGGCTTTCCGACAATTGCCCAGTCAGATTGGCCACCGGCGGGGAGTGTGGACTTCGCTCTCCGGAGTCTTGACGTAGCGTGGGTTTGTCCACAGCCTGATCCGGTGAAAGAGCATCTGAATTGGATCAAGCAAATGTTAGGCGCAGATGGAAATGACTCGCCCGAGGAGGAAAATGCCGAGGTCTTGCGGCGGATGGCCAATGATGGCGACGACCTCACCAAGGCGCGTCACATCGACTTTCACCATTTGTTCGCTAGCGAGGAAGATGCGCTGACGTTTAAGGAAACCGCTCGTAATCAAAGCTACTGGGCCGATCATGACTTCTGGAACGAACCTAACGCGTGGCTGACTACCGTGCATGTCCGGATGGTGCCGACTCTTGAGGAGATCACTGCCATGGAACTCAAGTTGGATGGAATCGCCCGCCCGTTCGGAGGCAAGCCAGATGGTTGGGGCTGCATGGAAGTAGACGGAACCCACGCGCGATGACCGTTTCCCGCTTGCACCATGTGGCGGTGATTTTCTCGGATTACTTGGTATCCAAGCGGGTTTTACACCGAGGTATTAGGATTCGGGACTGTCTCGGAAATCTATCGGGCAGAGCAGAAGTCCCACAAACTGGATCTAGCAATCCCCGGCGGGACGCAGATCGAGCTGTAAGCTGTATGAAGAGTGATGCGGGCGAAGTCAATCTCGCGGTCCGTTAGTCTTCCTCGAACTTACGGGTGATGAGGTCGGCAATCGCATGGAGCGCGGCGTCGGCATCAGTGCCGTCGGCACTCACGGAGATGATAGAGCCGTGACCGGCGGCGAGCATCATCAGGCCCATGATGCTCTTGCCATCGACTTCCTCGCCATCCTTCTCGACGAAGATGTCGGACTGGAAGCGATTGGCCGTTTTGACAAACTGGGCGGCGGGACGGGCGTGGATGCCGAGCTTGTTGAGGATGGTGAAATCTTGTTTGGCCATGGGTAGCGGCTTGCGCCGGGCGGAATGTAGAAAGTGAATCCGACTGCTCCAAGGTAAAAGTTGTGGAAGAATTTCCGGCGACCAGAAGCCCGGAAAAACAACGAGCCAGCCCGCTTTTCACGGACTGGCTCGTTGGGAAAACAGTTTCTAACGACCAGTTAGGGGAGCAGATTGATCGCGCGGGATTGCTTGATCGCGTTGTTGATCTTGCGATGCAACTTGGCGGAAACTCCGGTGACGCGGCGAGGAAGGATCTTCCCGGTTTCCGTCGTGAACTTGGTGAGAAGCTCCGGGTTGGTGGCGACGACTTGGTCGGCAGGGATGTCATGACGGCGACGCGTCATCTTGCGGTTCGCCTTGCGGAAATTGATGCGGCGCTGGATGGTTTTTGGCTCGGACATGGGAAACAGAAGCTGGTTGTTAGCGGAGTTCGCGGTGAAGGGTCCGGCGCTTGAGGAAGTGATTGAATTTCACTTTCTCGAGACGGCCCGGGGTGCGGAGGCTCTTTTTGTTACGGGTGGTGACGTAACGTGAAGTCGGCTTGCCCTCGGCTTTCGCTTCGGTGCATTCTAGAATGATAATCTCGCGTGGCATGACTTTGGGGGGCGGACTTTGGTTTAATCGTCGTCTTCGTCAAGAGAAACTGTTT
>JAYVEJ010000538.1:0-3886 GCA_043748885.1 Luteolibacter sp.
AGATTCCAAGGAAATCACGGTCACTTTGCCCGAAGATTTTCCGATTGAGGAGCTTTGCAACCAGCAGCTTGTTTTCCAAACCACGGTTAAGGAACTCAAGCAGGCCGTGCTTCCCGCGCTTGATGACGAACTCGCGGAGCGTATCGCCCCCGGCAAGACGATGGAAGCCATCAAGGAAATCATCCGTGAAAACATGGAAGGCGAGCGCCGCCGCAAGATCGACGACATGAAGGTCAACCAAATCGTCGCCCATTTTAATGCGCAGGTGAACTTCGAGCTTCCTGAAGAACTCGTC
Organism: Luteolibacter sp.; assembly: GCA_043748885.1. Lineage (GTDB taxonomy): Bacteria > Verrucomicrobiota > Verrucomicrobiia > Verrucomicrobiales > Akkermansiaceae > Luteolibacter. The sequence goes on from JAYVEJ010000538.1 coordinate 296, forward strand.
ACTCAGGAAACCCAGTCCCAAGCCGATGCCATGGTGAAACGCGGCGTTCAAGCCGGCATGAGTGAAGGCGAAATCGAGTCCCAACAGAACGAAATTTTCGCCAGCGCCGGTGACCAAGCCGTTTCTAATCTCCGCACAAATTTCATCCTCCAAGAAATCGCGCGGGCCGAAAAAATCACCGTCACCGACAACGAGCTGGTGAATCACCTGATGCAAATCGCTAACTCGCGCAAAATCGCGCCGAAAAAATTCATCAAGGACATGCAGCGCGACGGTCGCATTCCAAACATCCGCAGCTCAATGGCGATCGGCAAGACGATTGACTTCCTCGTCGAGCACGCGAACGTGGTCGAGTCAAAAGAAACCACCCTCGATGCTTAACTTCCAATCCCCATCCATGAGTCCATCCACACCACCGCAAAACTATTATGTTCCCGTCGTCGTGGAGCAAGATGGGCGCGGTGAGCGCTCGTTCGATATCTACTCGCGACTCCTCAAGGATCGCATCATCTTCATCGGCGTGCCGATCGATGACTTCGTGGCCAACTCAGTGATCGCCCAACTTCTGTTCCTACAAATGCAGGATCCGAAAAAGGACATCCACATTTATATCAACTCGCCCGGCGGCTCCGTGACTGCCGGTCTCGCAATGTATGATACGATGCAGTTCCTAACATGCGATGTGAACACCTACTGCATCGGCATCGCCGCTTCGATGGGATCGGTCCTTCTAACTGCCGGAACCAAAGGTAAACGTTTCTGCCTGCCAAACTCCCACGTCATGATTCATCAGGTATCAGGTGGAGCCCAAGGAACTGCATCCGACGTCGAACGCACCATTGGCTTCATGTTTAATCTTAAGAAGCGCCTCAACGGAATCATTGCCTTCCACACCGGCAAGTCCATCGAGCAAGTCGAGAACGACTCGGACCGCGATAACTACATGACCGCCGAACAAGCCGTGGCTTACGGACTCGTGGACAAAGTTCTCGAAAGCCGCAAGCAACTTCCAGACGTGGTCGTCGCGAACCTCGAAAACAAAAAGCCCGACGCTTGACGTATCAAGGGTTCCAGCAAGACTGGCATCCTCAATCCCCACCCCTTGCAATTTCTACCATGGCTCGCGCTTCCAATCTAACGATGTGTTCTTTCTGCGGAAAGAGCCACTCGGAAGTTAAAAAACTCATCGCCGGTCCCGGTGTCTATATCTGCAACGAGTGCATTGAGGTATGCTCTAACATTCTTGAGAAAGAACTCGGCGGCACCCCGTCAAAAGGTAAAACTCCGGCCGAGAAACCGGGTTTCAAAATTCCCGCGCCCGCCGCCATCTTGGCGAAGCTCAATGAATTTGTGATCGGCCAGGAAAACGCGAAAAAGGTGCTTTCAGTGGCTGTGTACAATCACTATCAGCGTCTCCGCCAAGACCAGGCGAAAGTCAGTGAAGAGTTCCGCGATGTGGAAATTGAAAAGTCCAACATCATGCTGCTCGGTCCCACTGGCTCGGGCAAAACTTTACTTGCCCGCACTCTCGCGCGGGTACTGGATGTGCCATTCTGCATCGTAGATGCTACCACACTCACCGAAGCCGGCTATGTCGGCGAGGATGTGGAAAACATCATCTTGCGCTTGCTGCAAGCCTCCGACTTCGACGTCGCCCGCGCCGAGCGTGGTATCATTTACGTCGATGAAATCGATAAGATCGGCCGCAAAACAGAGAACGTCTCGATCACCCGCGACGTCTCGGGCGAAGGCGTCCAACAGGCTTTGCTCAAGATCCTTGAAGGCACCATCTGCAACGTCCCGCCACAAGGGGGTCGCAAGCATCCGCAGCAAGAGTATATCCAAGTCAACACGGAGAAAATTCTCTTTATTGTAGGGGGCGCATTCGTCGGCCTTGAAGATATGGTCCGCCGCCGTCTCGGCAGCAATACCCTCGGCTTCCATGCCGACACTTCGAAGGAAAACCTCGACGATCCAGCGGTGAATGTTTTGGAAAAAGTCCAACCGGAAGATCTCCTCCACTTCGGCCTCATCCCGGAATTCATCGGTCGCCTTCCCGTCCTTTCCTCGCTCAGGAAGCTAACTGAGGACGAACTGATGTCGATTCTCACCGAGCCGAAAAACGCACTGATCAAACAATACGGCAAGCAACTCGCGATGAACGATGTGAAGCTCCGAGTGACCCGCGATGCCCTGCGCGCCCTCGCTGAGGAAGCCGTCCGCCGTGGCACCGGTGCTCGTGCCCTGCGCTCGATCTTCGAAAAAATGATGCTCGACGTGATGTTTGACATCCCGTCCCGCGAGGACATCGAATCGGTGACCATCAATCGCCAAGTCGTGCTTGGCGAGCGCCCGCCTAACATCCGCCGCAAGCGTGCCGACCAAGACGCCGCTTGAAGCAGTGCCACTGTAACCTGCTCATAATGGCACGAAACGGGACTTGATTCGCAAACCTGAACTGCTAGTCCTTGGGAGTCATCCGGTGCTAACCGCGCGGATGCCCAGAAACCAACAACCAACAAAATATGAAAATCGCCAAATACCTTGTCATCGCTGCCGCTGCATCATTTCTCGCCGCATCATGCTGCCCGAGTGCTCCTTCGCATGCGCCAGCACCGATGATGCACTCGTCGAAGTAATCCCGCATCTCGAAGCCCGGCCCGCCGCACAGTGGGTCGGGCTTTTTTGTGTCCAAGATTTTTACCCGCCCGCTGCTAGAGTGACGATCTCGATGCGAGTTCCCGCTCCCACCCGCACGCTGGAATAATCGCGGGGAAAAATCGCCTGTGCATCGAGTTCCACCACCACCGGCTTGCCTCCAAAGCCGATGCTCGCCAACAGATCGCTCACCGACATCGCGCGGTCTAACTCATGAGGCTGGCCATTCAGTTGTATCATCATGATCGGGAAAATTCACCTCCATTGCGCGAGTTGTTCAGGAAACGGGCAGTTCTTGCAGTCCGAGAAATCTTCGAGGCAGAAGTCCTGATAGACCTGCAACAATGCCTGATGATGGCAAACCCGGCGCATCCACGGCAGTGCCGCCTTGGTCGAACCAAACAAGCGCAGGCCGCAGCGCTTGACTTTGTCATTCGCCGCGGAGTTCCGCAATTTGTGGTAGCTCTGCCAGGACATGCCGTCCTCGTGCATCGCCAGCGGAGCCAAGTGATTCGCGATCAATTCAAGCGCCTGCGCCCGCCCGAACAACGCCACCCGCTGTGCGGAGGCCACCGAGGTCAGCGTGTGGCGGTGGCTCCAGAACTCGTGCTCTAACGTTTGTAAAAAGTCGATCACCGCCTTGGCGGAAAACGGCCGAGCCAATGCCAGACGCCGGTATTGCGGCCAAACTTTTGCCAAAGCTGCTAGAGCACCCACCCGCCGGTGTGGATGATTCGCCGGGCGTTGGCCATGGGTCTTCCAAGGGATTGCCCGCTCCACGGTCGCTTCAAAGCGTGCCCGGTTCTTCCACCAGGTATCCCACAGGCCGCGCAGATATTCGCGGGTGTCAGCAGGAGCTTGCTCGTGCAAATCGGCGGAGAGAAAGCCGGCGGTGCCGAACAAAATCGCCTCCGCCGCATCGCCCTCCGCTTT
>JAYVEJ010000539.1:0-3873 GCA_043748885.1 Luteolibacter sp.
TCGCTGGGCTTTGAACAGGTGACTCTCGATGAGGAGGGGTTTGTCTCCGGGAAACTCAATCGCGGTATCGGAGATGCAGCTTTCAAGAGGAAATCATGAGAGATATTGACCTAGACTTTGACCGGTTGGCGCGCATTGGCGTGCCCGAGATTATTTATGGTGAAAGCAAGTCCCGGGAACAACTCCGCGAGATTGCCGCGCACTATGAAAGGCGAGGCCAAAACATGCTGGTGACGCGTTGCACGTCACAGCAAGTCGATGGGTTGATCGGCGACTATGACCCGCTTGCGCGAACCCTCCTGTGCATGCGCACTATACCCGAGCCGCAGCCTGGCCTAGTTGGCGTGGTGTATGCGGGGACATCCGACGCGCCAGTGGCCCGGGAGGCGCTGGTGACGCTCGGCTTCCTCGGGTGCAAAACCTTGGAGTTCGGTGACTGCGGGGTGGCAGGTCTACAGCGGTTCCTCGCTCACCGCGAGGCTCTCGCATCATGCCGAGTATTGATCTGTTGTGCAGGGTTTGAAGGCGCACTTCCATCGGTTCTCGGCGGAATTATGTCTCAGCCGATCATCGCCGTCCCGACCAGCGTCGGCTATGGCGTCGCCAAGGATGGATACGCCGCGCTGCATGGGATGTTGGCAAGTTGCGCTTCGGGTATCGCTGTCATGAATATCGATAACGGTTGTGGCGCTGCTATGGTCTCACTTAGAATCCTTCGACAGTTACGAGAATTATGAAAAAGAATGTATTGATCATCGACGCTTACAGTGGAATCAGTGGCGACATGTTTGTGGCTGCTGCCGCCGCTCTGGCCAAATGCGAAGATGAAGTCTGCTCCTTGCCAGAGAAACTTGGACTGGATGGTGTCACTTGTGGGTTTCGGAATGTCATCCGAGCATCCATCCAGTGCCGGAAGTTCGACGTGATGGAAGGCGAATGTACCGCCGAGGAGGCGGCGCATTCCCATGCTTGCTCCCACGAGCACGACCATTCGCACGGTTATTCGCACGAGCACGACCATTGGCACGGTCATTGGCACGGTCATTCGCACGGTCATTCGCACGAGCACGACCATTTGCACGATCACGGTCATTCGCACCATCATGAACACCGGTCGCTATCATCGATCCACGCGATGATTGTTTCTGCTGGACTTGAGTCCGGAGTGGAAGAACGGGCGTTGAGGATGTTCAACCGCTTGGGTGAGGTTGAGGCTGCTGCACACGGAATCCAGGTTGAGCAAGTACACTTTCACGAAGTCGGTGCGGTTGATTCAATCATTGATATTGTGGCGGCGGCTCTATGCATCGAGCGCCTTGGCGTGGCTGCGGTGTTTTCGAGTCCCATCTGTGTAGGCAGTGGAACGGTGAAAACGGCGCACGGCATTCTCCCGGTTCCCGCCCCTGCCACCGAACGGTTGCTACGCGGCATGCCGGCTAGCGTCGGAGAACTTCCCGGCGAGTGGACCACTCCCACCGGGGCACTGATCCTAACGGAACTCGGCGTGTGCTTCGATATTCCAACGTTGGTGACCCAAGATGCGGCATTGGGAGGAGGAACCCGGAACCCCGCGAAACGACCGAGCGTTCTGCGGCTGAGACTCGCAGAGATGTGAACTACGTTTCTTTTCATGATCTGCGTTGGCGTTAGAGGCACATCCTTTCCGCGCACACCACAATCATCGCTTAGCCACGGGTCGGATTTTCGAAAAACGCGTCATCATGCGTCGATTGGCTCTACCTCAGCCTCCGTTATCACGTAATCGCCAAATCTCTCGACGTTCTGTATCCTTGTTAGGCCAAATCACTTCAAGTGAGGCCAATTCTCCCCGCTATTCACCTCCCCATTATGAAAACAGCAATTATCGGACTCGGCTATGTCGGTCTTCCCCTGTCGCTTCAATTCGCCCGCTCCGGCGCACAAGTGCTTGGCCTCGACGTGGATGCCGCCAAAGTGGAAGCGATCCATGCCGGGCGCAGTTACATCCACCACATTCCGAGTGCGGACATTGAAGCGTTGGTGAATGCGGGGAGCTTTTCCGCCTCAACGGATTTCTCGCGGGTGGCGGAAGTGGATGCGGTGATCATCTGCGTGCCCACGCCGCTGAGCCAGAACCGGGAGCCGGATATTTCCTATGTGCTGAAGTCCGGCGAGGCGATCGCACCGCATTTGAAGCAAGGCACGGTGGTGATTTTGGAATCGACGACTTATCCCGGAACCACCGACGAGGATCTGCGGGGTGTTCTCGAAAAAGGTTCGGGCTTGGTGGCCGGCAAGGATTTCCATCTGGCCTTCTCCCCGGAACGCGAGGATCCTGGGAATCCGCAGAGCGTCGTCGCCGAGATTCCGAAGGTGATCGGCGGCTACTCGCCGGAATGTCTGACCAAGGCGATGGCGGTTTACAGCCAGGCGATCCACCAGATGGTGCCGGTCAGTTCGTGCCGCGCGGCGGAGGCGACCAAGCTGTTGGAAAACATTTTTCGCAGCGTGAACATCGCCTTGGTGAACGAGTTGAAGCTCGTCTATGCGGCGATGGGGATCGACGTTTGGGAGGTCATTGAGGCGGCGAAGACCAAACCCTTCGGTTACATGGCATTTTATCCGGGACCGGGCTTGGGGGGGCACTGCATCCCGATCGACCCGTTTTATCTCACTTGGAAGGCGCGGGAGTATGAGCATGCCACGCGCTTCATCGAACTGGCTGGTGAAGTGAACACCTCAATGCCGCGGCATGTGATCGAGCGAGTCGGCGAAGCGCTGAACGCTGAGCGAAAGGCTGTGAACGGCTCACGGGTGTTGGTCGTGGGCTTGGCTTACAAGCCGAACGTCGATGACGACCGGGAATCGCCAAGCTACAAACTGTTGGAAATGCTCAAGGAACGCGGCGCGGAGGTCGGCTACCACGATCCCTATGTGCCGGTGATCAAACCGACCCGTGAGCACGCGCATTGGGCGGGCACGCAATCGGTGGCTTGGGATGAAGTGACGATCAGCTCTTACGACTTGGTCCTCATCAGTACCGCGCACGCTTGTGTGAATTATGAGGAACTCGGGCAGTGGGCGCGGTGCATTGTGGACACTCGCAATGCGCTGAAAGGCATCGTTCCCCGGCAAGCCAAGGTCTGGAAGGCGTGAATTTTCCTCGCAGTCGGAATCCGCCAATCTTAAACCCCAGTCTTATGGAAAAATCGACAACAGCGGTGGCCGCACTATCAGATGCCCCGCAGGTGGGAGAGTCGCGGTGGCGGACGGACCGCAGGGTGCTCGGTTATGCGGTGTTTGTCGGAGTGTTGTCGCTGGTTTTTCTATTCCCGCTCATCGGTCTGGTCCGGCACGCGCTGAAGGAGGAACTGCACTCGCACATTCTGCTGATCCCGCTGGTCTCGCTTTATTTGGCGGGGATTCAGGCTGACAGTCTGCCACGGAAGCGGTGGAGTTCGCCGCTGGGGGCGGTGCTGTTCGCACTGGCCGCAGTTGCGGTCTATTTCGGCCCGCGGCTGGCGGGAATCGGGGGTGGTTGGAGCCACAACGACCAATTGGCGCAATCGACCGCTTGCTATGTGTTGCTTCTCGTCGCAGGGGGATTTTCCATCCTTGGAATGCCTTGGATGCGCCTCTTGGCCTTCTCATTTGCATTCCTGATCTTCATGGTCCCGCTGCCGGATCTGTTGATCGAGGGCTTGGAGGCACTGTTGATGCGTCTTTCGGCGGACTTGGCGGGAGTGTTATTTTACCTGACCGGGACGCCGATCCATCGCGCCGGGCAGGTGATCGAACTGCCGGGGATGGTCTTGGAAGTCGCCCGTGAGTGCAGCGGGATCCGATCGACGCTGGTGCTTTTCATCACCAGCCTGCTCGCCTCGTATTTGTTTC
>JAYVEJ010000540.1:0-3855 GCA_043748885.1 Luteolibacter sp.
GTGGCGGCTGCGGCTGCCGAAGGTCAAGAAACTGAGAATCTCGCCCGCGCGGCGCAAACCGTTGCCGACGAAGAGGCTGAATACCTAGCACGGATGCACCAGCCGACTGCCCACAAGGATGAGTCTCAACCGCCGGCCTGAGCGGGTGATATTGAAGCCGCAGCGTGATCCCACCAAACTGCCACCATGCGGAAATCCGAATGTGGCAGCGGTGGCTGGGCCGGGGAGTTGGGTGGCCGACATCCGTTGTTCTTGGCAGCATTGGTCACCGTCGCTTGCGTTCTAACGGCGGAGCGGAACTTGAATGCAGCTTTGGGTTTGGCCGCCTTGCTGGGCTTGGCGGGGGGGCTGCTGCGCGGATGGCGAGTCGGCTTGGCATGGCTGATGTGCGGCACGCTGGCAGTCGGCGTTTTCACTTGGCGGAACGAGGCGACCAAGGCCGATGAACGGAGTTTGTTAGGAAGCGCGGGCGGGCTGATGCAGGGCCGAGTGCTCAAAGATGCGAAGGGGAAAGAAAGTTTCTGGACCGTACCGACAGTCTTGCTAACCGGCCCGCAGGCGGGGGCGGCGGTGTGGTGGGAGGGCAGGGGAGAGCTGCCGGTCGCAGGCTCTCGAGTGAGGGCGCGGGGAAATTTCGGCCCGCTGCCGGTGACCCGGAATCCGGGCGAGTTCGATCAAGCAGGCTGGTTGCGCAGCCAGGGCGTGGCAGCAGTTTTTCACGCCGGATGGGTGAAGGGCGAGCTGGTGACGGGACGGTGGGCGGCACTCGGCGCGAAGTTGCGGCGGGGGTTCCGCACGGCGGTGACGACTGGGCTGGCGGAAAATTCGCAGGAAGCGGTGGTGATCCGCGCGGTGGTCATCGGCGAGACCCCGCCGGATGCGGATGAGCTGGTGGCGGCATTTCGCAACAGCGGGACTTTGCACGCGTTTTCCGTCAGCGGGCTGCATGTGGCGATGGTTGGCAGCATCGGCTGGATGTTGCTGCGGCTGGCGGGAGTGAAGCGGCGGTGGGCGGTGTTAGTTTTGTTGCCGCTCATTTTCGGCTACTCGTGGCTGACGGGAAATAGCCCGCCGGCGGTGCGCTCGGCGTGGATGGCGGCGGTGTTTCTAGGAGCCTTCGTTTCCCGCAGGAGGCCGGATCTTTTGAATGCGTTGGGCGCGGTGCTGTTAGCGGCGATGCTGTGGGACGGGCGGCTGTTATTTCAACCCGGCGTCCAGCTTTCCTATGGGGTGGTGGCAGCCATCGCGGTCGGCGCGAGGTGGGGGACGCGGTTGTTTGCATGGATCGCGAAGCCCGAACTCTATCTGCCAGAAACGCTGATGAGCCGCAGCCAAAAGGGCTGGCTGTGGCTGCGGCGCAGCGTGGCGAAATCGCTCGGCGTCTCGCTGGTGGCGGGGATCGGCTCGACGCCACTCACAGCCTATCATTTCGGGCTAATCACGCCGGTCTCGGTGTTTGCCGGGGTGATTTTCGTGCCGCTGGTTTTTGTCTTGCTCAGCGCCGCCTTGCTCGCAGCGGCGCTCTATCCGGTGGCTCCGCCTGCGGCCCAAGTGGTGAACCGTCTGAACGGCTACGTCGCGAATGCCTGCGTACTAACCGCCAAAAGTTTTGCTGCAATCCCCGGCGGGCACTACCAATTGCGGCGGGAAAATCAGCCGTTTTTGCTGATCTACGACTTGGACCACGGGGCGGGCGCGGCGTGTTTCTCGGGAGGAGACGGCGGCGTGGTGCTGATCGACTGCGCGGACCGCTACAGTTTCAAGCGGCGAGTCGCGCCCTCGTTGCGGCGGCTCGGCGTGGTGCCGGACGCAGTGGTGCTAAGCCACCCGGACGGCGGTCACCTTGGTGGCGGCGCGGGGGTGTGGGAAATTTTGCCGATCCGGCAAGTGTTGTTGCCCGTCGAGAATTCGCGCAGTGCTGCATTCCAGGCGTGGGTCACCGACGCGCCGAGGGCCGGAATCAAAACCATGCAGGCGAAGGATTTTCATGAAATGCCGCTGCCTGACGGAGCGCACCTGGAAATTTTACATGTCGCCGATCCGCGTTCGCAAAATGGATTGGCCGACGACCGGGTCGCGATTTTCCGGCTCCACTGGCGGGGCTGGAAATTGCTCTTCACCAGCGACGCCGGGATGGGCACCGAGCTGGAAATGTTAGACGCGCATCAAGATGTCGCGGCCGATGTGATCATTGCCGGTCGGCATGAGAGTGACGCGACGCTGTGCGATCGTTTCCTGGACGCGGTGAACCCACAGGCGATCGTCGCGTCTCATGCCGATTGCCCGCCCGAGGAAAAGCTGAAGCCAGAAACCGTGGAATACTGGCGATCTCGCGGCATCAAGGTGATCCACCAAGGCGCAGCCGGCGGCGTCACGCTGCGGGTGGATGACTCGGGAAACCTGCGGCTGGAAGGCTTCGCGGATCAATCGGTGATGATCCTCAAGCCGCGGTGAGCGGTTTGCGGCAGCGCAGCCGGAACATCGACTTGCCCTCGCTTTCCCACTGTAGTTGGAAATCCGTTTTCGGGTAGAAAAACGAATCTTCCGTCCATTCCAGCAGCTCAAATTTTCCGAACTCCGCCACCTTACCCGCCGCCCATTGGAAATACTCCTCGTGGTCGGTCATGAAAAGGAATTCACCGCCCGGCACCAGCGCCCGCCGCACCGCTTCGAGGAAATCCGCCTGCACCAAGCGCCGCCGGTTGTGCCGCAGTTTCGGCCACGGGTCCGGGCATAACAGGTGCAGTCGCGAGACCGCCGCCTCTGGCAGCAACCACTCGACGACATAACGGCTGTCCAAGCGCAAGACCCGCGCGTTTGCCAGATCCCGACGGGTGATTTTTTTGCAAACCTTCCGCACCCGGCCAAGCAAGCGCTCAGTCCCCAAGAAATCTCGCTCGGGAAATTTCTTGGCCATTTCCATCAAAAACGAGCCATCGCCACAGCCGAGATCGAGTTCCAACGGCCGGTCGTCCCGGTAAATTTCCGCCCGCTCCAAGGTCCGGAAATAATCCACTGGCACGAATTCTCCCGCCATCGCCGGGCGCGGGAGGGTATTGAAGGGCTGCGTCGCAATCACCGCCGCATTAAGAATCTCAAATCTCAAATTTGAAATCTCAAATCGTTCCCGCACCCGTTCCCGCTTGACGCTCTTTCCCCGGTCCGTCTAGCTAGCCCGCACGCGCCGCGCCTGCCTAACTGCCGCCCGTCCATTCAACTCCCAACCCCTTTTTCACCGTGGAACTCCAGGAAATCCGTCGCATCGTCGAGCTTATGAATGAGCACGGCCTCACTCATTTCGACCTCACCAAGAAGGACTTCCACCTCAAGCTGAAGAAGGGTGCCGACCTCGATGATCTCCGCGGCCTGCTTGCCGCTCTTCCCTCCGCGCAGCACGCCCCGGCGCACGCGATTCCAGCCCCAGCCAGCGCACCCGTGGCCGCTGCCCCCGCCGCCGATGGCGCGGAAATTACCTCGCCCATGGTCGGCACGTTTTACACCAAGCCTGCCCCAGACGCCCCGGACTTCGTCGATGTCGGCTCCACCGTTTCCATCGGCCAAACCCTTTGCATCATCGAAGCCATGAAAGTCATGAACGAGATCAAAGCCGAGCGCTCCGGCACCATCACCGCCTGCATTGCCGAAGACTGCACGCCCGTCCAATACGGCGACGTCCTTTTCCGCATCAAGTAAAGTGGAGGGTCGAGGGTGGCTCGTTGCCTGGCAGAAATTGCCGACTCTTCGTGTTCCCATCAACCATCAACCCCCAACCATCAACCTCTTCAAAAATGTTCAAGCGCGTCCTAGTCGCCAATCGCGGCGAAATTGCCCTCCGCATCATCCGCGCCTGCCGCG
>JAYVEJ010000541.1:0-3850 GCA_043748885.1 Luteolibacter sp.
CAGCACCCGCCGCGAGACGCCGACCTTGGTGGCCCATTCCTCCACGGAAATGATCGTGGAAATGTGCTCTACCAGGTATCGCATCGCCCGCCGCACTAGGGGATCTCCGACCGCTTCATAAGAACTCGAGCCGCGAGCGACGATCTCTAACGGCGGCACGAGAATCGCTGCCGAGGGTGGCTTGTTTGCCCAGATCGCCTCGATCATTTGCACGACCTCCGCCGCCAGCCGCCGCCACGGCAGGCGGATGCTCGACAGCGCTGGCCGCGCCATTTCACACACCGTTTCGTCGTCGTTAGCGGAAATCACGCCGACCGCGAACGGCACTTCCAGACCCGCCTGCGCCGCCGCTTCGAGCACATGCCGCCCAGTCGGATCGTGGGCCGTAAATATCCCTAACGGCGTCGGCTGCGCCGCAAGCCAGCCGACCATGTCTTCGTCTGGCTCGCGCCAATATTCGTCGTATTGCCGCCAGTCGCGGAACTCTTCCCAGTAAACCGGCACCTCGCCGACGACCGCTTGGAAGCCCGCCAGCCGTTGCTTGGCGTAGTGCGCATCCCCCCGACCGACGAACGCAAAATTCTGATAGCCGCGCGCGATGAGATGCTCCGCCGCCAGCCGACCGATCGCCACATCGTCGATGTCCACACTGTAAACACCCGCCACCGGCTCGTCCGACGGCACCAGAATGACTGGGCAACCCAGCGCGACCAGTGCCTCCGTTAGACCCGGCAGCCATTCCGTGACAATCGCGCCCGGCTTCCATTCCCGCAAGCTGGCGAGCAGCAATTCCGGCTGCCGATAGAGATCGATGATCCAGAAATCGTAGCCCATCCCGGCAAATGGCGCGAGGCCGGGCGTGAGCCGCCGCACGTTCACCGACGACTGGACGACCGCAATGCGGCGAGATGGCTCGAATTTTGGATGTCGCATTTCATCAAGAAGCTACCGGAATTTGCGGTAGCGACGCCAGTGGAATTTAAGATACTTTGCAGCCGTCGGTACTCGTTGTGCCGACTTTAAAAAACAACCCGCTGCCACCGATAGCCATGACTACATTCCCTTGCGATGCCGTGTCCTACGAAGGACCCAACTCGAAAAATCCGCTCTCTTTTAAACACTACAACGCCAGCGAAGTCGTCGCCGGCAAGACCATGACCGAGTGGTTCCGCTTCGGCTGCGCCTATTGGCACACCATGCGTGGCACTGGCTCCGATCCCTTCGGCGCAGGCACCGCCGCCCATCCGTGGGACAACGGCAGCGACTCTATCTCTAACGCCCAGAACCGCGCCCGCGTGTTCTTCGACTTTATGGAAAAAGTCGGCATCGACTATTATTGCTTCCACGACCGCGACGTCGCTCCCGAACTCTCAAATCTAGCCGAGTCTAACAAAGCGCTCGATGCCGTGGCCGACGTGCTCGAAGATGAGCAAAAGCGGACCGGTAAAAAACTCCTGTGGGGCACTGCCTGCCTGTTTTCCCACCCGCGCTATCAACAAGGTGCCGCCACCAGCCCGAACGCCCAAGTCTATGCCTACGCCGCCGCCCAAGTGAAAAAAGCAATGGAAGTCACCCACCGTCTCGGCGGCGAGGGTTACACCTTCTGGGGTGGGCGCGAAGGTTACTCGACCATTCTCAACACCAACATCAAGCGCGAGCTCGATCACCTCGCCCGTTTCCTCCACATGGCCGTGGATTATAAGAAGGAAATCGGCTTCAAAGGCCAGTTCTACATCGAGCCCAAGCCGCAAGAGCCGACCACCCACCAGTATGATTCCGACTCCGCCGCGTGTCTCAATTTCCTCCGCGAATACGATCTGCTAGAGCACTTCAAGCTCAACATCGAGACCAACCACGCGACCCTCGCCGGCCACACTATGGAGCACGAACTCACCGTCGCCTACGAGGCCGGCGCGCTCGGCAGCATCGATGCAAACATGGGCACGCCCAACGTCGGCTGGGACACCGACCAATTCCCCACCGACCTCTACCTAACGACCCACACCATGCTCGTCTTGATGAAAATGGGCGGCTTCACCACCGGCGGACTCAACTTCGACGCCAAGCGCCGCCGCGAGTCCTGGGAACCCGTCGATCTCGTCCACGCCCACGTCGTCGGCATGGATGCCTTCGCCCGCGGCTTAAAAACCGCCGCCGCGATCCGCGCCGATGGTCGCCTCGAAAATTTCATCAAGGAGCGATATAACACCTTCGACAGCGGCGTGGGAATCGAAATCGAGGGCGGTAAAACCACCCTCGCCTCTCTCGAAAAATACGCCCTAGCCAACGGCGAACCGACCATCGCCAGCGGCCGTCAGGAAATGCTCGAAGGACTGTTCAACGAGTTCATCTAACTCCCATTTTCCCCGGCGCGGGGGCAAGGCAGTGGAAGCGCTGAACTCATCCCGCGCGACACGCTTTGTCCCCGCTCTTTTGCGTCGGCGGGTGAGACGGTTCCGCCCTGTCAAGGCGCGTGGGGTCGGGTGACAACGGCGGTTTTCACCTGAAAAATCATTCCGTGAGAAGCAGCAGCAAAATTCCGCACGCCTGGAAGCGGAGGAAGTCGGAATCGAGAGTGGCGAAAGGGATTCCGGCGCGGATGGCGAAGGCGGCGAGATAGGCGTCCATCCAGACCTTGGGCGAAGTGGAAGGGATTGCGGCAAATTGCAGCAGGGGAGATGAGACGAAGAAAGGATTGCTCCACGATCCTCGCGATGAAGACCGGTGTCTCCTCCGCCCGAGTCTCCAAAAAACCGACCGCGACCTGATGATGCGGGTGTCTTTTAAACTGGAGCGCGACCCAGATATTTGTATCAGCAGAAAGCCCTGCACGGGACATCGCCTCCTCTTCGTTGCAGCTTTCGATGAGTGCCAAGAATTCCGCAAATGTTGGCGGGACAAAGCCTGGCGTATTCATAGTGCGGGAAACGGGAAGCCCGATTTCAGGATCGTGATACCATGGAGATTCCCCCTCCGGCAACGTCGCAGGTTGATTCCGCTCAAGCCCGTGCTGCAGCGAGTCCTCTTGACGCGCTCTGCCAAGCCGGCGGCTGGGCACCCTCCGCCAAGCTCGATGAAATATTCTCATCCACCACCCAAGGAAACACGATCTAACCGCTGCTTTTCAAGGCAAGGCGGTGAATCCACCTCTCAGCCAAGGAGTCACCATCGAAGTGCCTCGCAAATAACAACCTAACCGAGTCAATCCATGAACCTCATCTATCCCATCAAGGCCATCTTCATTTACTTCGAGATTCTTTTCGCGCCACCCGCTGTGAGTAAAATCATGTTGAATGGACCCAACGAGATCGTCCGCACTGCGGGCTAATAACGATTGGTGAAAATCCAACATTCACGTTAAGGGATGCCACCACCTCGGAAAAGACGGAGACAGGATTCACCTGCCGCCGGAAATCGGGCCAAGGCGAAATGAACGGATCCTAACACTAAGGGTGTTACGCCCTCCAGCCCGGGATTGGCGTGAAGAACGAACGCCTACCCCGGGATCCTTCGTAGAATGACCCAAACCACAAAGTGGTTCCGGCCTTCTCGTTAGAGTGGGTCACGCCGAATTCCAGCCACCGGTCCGACCCATGCCGGAACTCCGTTGGAGTTCATGATTTGGACGATCTCACTTCCCGGGGTAGCCGTGAACGGCAACCCCGGGCTGGAAAACACAACACCCTTGGTGTTAGGGGGACCAACCTGCCGTTGGGGTGGTGGTGGGCAAGATGAAAAGTGGCGCGGTTTTTAACCACTTCTGTTTCTCCTTTTTCAGCACTTGATGTTAGGTAATGTGACGAAACTGCCACTTGTACTTTTTCCGGGAATCGGTTGAATGGTCGGGTGC
>JAYVEJ010000542.1:0-3847 GCA_043748885.1 Luteolibacter sp.
GTGGGCGAGCGCGAGAGCGCGATGACTGGCTGGGCGATGTAGTTGCGAGGGTCCGCGATGATGCGCTCGCGGAAGGTCGCGATCTCATCCTGGCTAGCAGTGGGTCCCATCAACATCCCATAACCGCCGGACTCGTTAGCGGCCTTGACCACCAGCTCGGGAAGATTGGCGAGGATGAATTTCATATCAGCTTCCTCGGAGGCAAGATAAGTCGGCACGTTGGGTAATATAGGTTCCTGACCGAGATAATATTCAATCATCTTGGGGACAAAGTAATAGATCACCTTATCATCCGCCACGCCGGTGCCGACGGCGTTTGCCAGTGATACATTGCCCTCGCGGTAGGCATTCATCAGTCCGGGTACACCCAGCACTGAGTCTTTCCGGAACACCACCGGATCGATGAAGTCATCGTCTATCCGCCGATAGATCACATCCACCCGCACCAGCCCGCGCGTCGTCCGCATGTAAACAAACTTATCCACCACCGTCAGATCCCTGCCCTCGACGATGTCGATGCCCATTTCCCGCGCCAGATAACAATGCTCAAAATAGGCGCTATTGTGGCAACCCGGCGTGAGCAACACGCACGCCGGATTGCAGTCGCGGCGCGGCGAGATATGGTGAAGCATCTTGAGCAAATCTCGCGGATAGGAATCCACCGGGCGCACGCCCACCGCCTCGAAAATACCGGGGAATGCCCGCTTCAACGCATTGCGGTTCTCTAATAGATAAGATGCACCCGAAGGACAACGCCCATTATCTTCAAGCACATAATAAACGCCATCGCCACCGCGGATTAAATCGCTGCCGCAAATGTGGATGTAGATATCTCCCGCCACGTCCACGCCGCGGAACTCTGGGCGATAATGCTTCGCTTGCTCGATATAGAACCGCGGGATCACCTCGTCCTTGAGGATTTGCTGGTCGTGATAGATATCATGCAGAAACAAATTGAGCGCGACGATCCGCTGGGTGAGGCCGGCTTCCAAGTGCTCCCATTCGCTAGCGGGCATCACGCGCGGAATTGGATCGAACGGGAAAATCCGCTCGGTGCCACGATCATCATGATAAACATTGAAGGTGATGCCTTGGCGGAGGAAATAGAGTTCGGAGTTGGCCTTGCGGGCGAGGAAATCCCGCTGGTCCACTTTGCCGAATTTTTCGAGCAGCGCCGCACAGTGGTCGCGCACGCTGCCGTCCTCGCTGAACATCTCGTCGTAAAACTTGCCGGGGTCGTAGCCCTTAAACATTTCCATGGGTGTTTTCTGTCAGGTCAGCAGGCAGCGGGCCAACTTTTAAAGCCAGCACGCTCAATTTGCCCCACTGCATTTTCAAATTTCGGACTTGCCACAGCATTCCATTTTTCCCCTTGCTCAACACGTTGGCTCCAGCGGACGAGGATCTAATAATTCTCTAGCCAACAGCGGTCGGCATCGACCGCAACGATGCCACCAAACCGACCAAAGGCCGGGGAGGTGGTGGTGTATTTCCAAGCCACCTTTCGGGGATGGCTAAAGGCCATCGCAGTCGTCCTAGTGCGGCTTATTAGCTCCCCGTCCACCAGGAAGGACTTCCTCGATCCTACCTTCCTCATGAAACCAATCCCCTTCGTCCTACTGGCCGCGCTTACCTGCCTTTCTTCGGCTTTTTCTCATGACGAAAAAGCCGCTCCAGCCCCCGCCGCCGCCGATGGCGGTGCCTCCTGTTGATAAAACCGATCCCGCCCTCCAAGCCCGCATCGCTGCTTTCCGCGCGAAATATCCTAAAAACGAGATCCTCCGCATCGGCGCAAGCGTCTATCACTTACTGGATTCAACGCCTCGCACGCTCGTCACCTATTGGCCTAACAAAACCGATGAGCCACCCGTCACGCTCTGGTCCTCCGCCGATTTCTCGCTGCTCTGGGGATTTGCTTCCTTCATCGGTTCCGATGGCAAAACCCGCAGCCTCATGATGACTTGGAGCAACCTCTACACCGACTGCAGGCAGCGGCTGCACGCTAAACACGGCAAGTCGTATATTGCCCGAGAAGCTGAACTCAAAGCTCACCCGCCCAAACCCAAAGACATTATCCTGAACTATTCGCTTACTGACTCTGCGGACCAACCTAACGAGAAGGGAACTGCGCGAGGAACTCAAGCTACTACAAGGTCTACGCCCGGATGTTCTGATCTGGAGTCAGAACCATTGCAAAGCCGTCAATTCCCGCCCGATCTAACTGATAAAATACTGCGATGCGAGGATTCTCTGTTTCGGCCGGTTTATCCCGGCGCTTTCACTAGTACGAAATGTGACGAAGAAGTATGCTGGAAAATATTACCAATAGTCTTTGACTCGCTGTTTGTTGGGCACATGTTCAGGACAATCGTTGAAGGCAGGTTCGCGAAAAGTGCTCCGTCTTAAGCGTCAAACCCATAAACAGAAAAACCACATTATGTTAAAATCATTCGCCCTTATTTTCACCACGGTTGCGCTGGCCGCGTTCAGCAAAGCCGCGGATTCCGTCCCCACAGATCCCCAGATCGCCATGATCGCCGTGGTGGCCGACAGTGTGGACATCGATGCCGGGAAACTGGCGGTTGAAAAGGCCGACGACAAGCGCGTCAAGGAGTTCGCAGAGCTGATGGTCCGCGATCATTCGGCAGTGAATGCAAAAGCGACCGCACTGGTGAAAAAGCTCGGCGTCACCCCAGAAGAGAGTGCCACCAGCAAGAGTTTGAAAGCCGATGGCGACAAACAGCTCGCGAAGCTCAAGGGGCTGAAGGGTGCCGAGTTCGACAAGGCATACGTCGATAACGAAGTCGCCTATCATGAAGCGGTTCTGGGAGTGCTCGACAAAACCTTGATTCCGAACACCAAGAACGCCGAATTGAAGAGCCTTCTCGAAAGTGCCCGCCCGGTCTTCGCCTCTCACTTGGAGCACGCCAAAATGGTTCAGACGGCGCTGAAGAAATAGGAATTGAACGGATGCCATGTTCCCGCTCCCGAGTTGATTCCGACTCACTCGGGGGCGGGCGACCTAGCCCCTTCACCCCCAAGCAGTCGTTGAAATGGAGACTTCCGACCCAATCCCGGATCACCCGACCGTAGTTCAACCCGCGAGACGCGAACTCCGTTCTAGTCGTGGAATGTTGCGGCCTTGGCTCGGCATCGGTGGGGTCGCGATCCTTGTCGGCGGCACCTTCATGGTGCGCCAGGCGCGGCATCCTAACGACAATAGAGGTGCTGTTGCGAATGCCATTGCGCCTGCGGTCGCGGGAGTCTCGATGAAAAATGTTCAATTTGATCCTATAGCCCTCGAAATCATGAAAGGCGACAGTGTCGAGTGGAGGAACGACGATCTCGTTCCCCATACCGCCACCTCGCCATCGTTCGATTCCGGCGCGATGGCACCCGGGCAATCGTGGCGACACAATTTTACCGAAACCGGCAACTTTTCATACGCGTGCATTTATCACCCAGACATGAAAGGTGTCGTGATCGTCAAATGAGGTCGGAAATTGATGAAACATAGATTCAAAGTGGGAGATCATGCGAAATGGAACCCACCAGCGGGTCGTGTTCACGGAACGATCAGGAAGGGCTCTTGACGTGATGGCTTGGACGACTGAAGGGTAAACGCAAGCGAGAGGAGACGACAACCATGACGAATTACGATTACTTAATCATCGGCGGCGGAATGACTGCGGCGGCGGCGGTGGATGGCATCCGCGAAGTCGATTTAGTCGGCAGCATCGGGATGATTAGTGCGGAGCCGGACGCCCCCTACAACCGGCCTCCACTTTCAAAAGCGTTGTGGAAGGGCAAACCCGTGGACAGCATTTGGCGCAAGACGGAGGAGAAG
>JAYVEJ010000543.1:0-3843 GCA_043748885.1 Luteolibacter sp.
AGGCACGTCGCGAAATTCTCGACCAGCAACAAGCCAAGTCCAGACGATGGTCTTCTGGCTCGATCATCCTACCCTCCTAACTTTTTTGTCCTGCACCCTCACCGTCGCTTCGTCTCCCGCGCGCTTCGCGGTGAGGATGGAGTCCACGAGGGCGCTCAGGGTCGCTTGCTCAGCGGGCGTGGCGGCGGGGATGGGGAATGCCGACATGATGGGAGTCTGCAACCCAAGAAATCCACCGAAGGGCACGCTTGAAAAGGGGCTCTCCTCTAAAGGATTCCAGCAGGCTGTTGCCCTGCATGATCTGGTAGTCGAGATTCGGCAGCGGGGTGGGCACGCTTTCGTCGACGATGAGGGCGTGGATGAGGCTCTGCTGGCACATGTATTGGACCACGGGCTTGGGCGTGTAGTAGGCGCCCTTGTCTTTATTGTCCTCCAGCAGATTCTCGAAAATGCGCCCGAGCATCTCGAGATCGATGCCGATCTCGTGGTCCTCGGGATCGTTCTCGTCGATGGTGAAGTGGTATTGGCGGAAGAATTCCAGCAGCGCGGCGAAGAGCGGTGCGGGGAAATCGACCGCATCGACGCCGGGGAAGTCCGGCTCGAACAGGCCGCCGTTCAGATAGGGCACGCGGTTGCCGGTGATGGGGAAAACGAGGCCCGCGCGGTCCGGGGCGTTGAGCGTCTGGAAGAACAGGGGAACGAGACGGGAGGAGTGGAATTTTTCCTGCTCGACAGGCGGGGCGCTACGGAACATTTCCCGCAGGAAATCGGGCGCGCCACCGGTCCAGGGAATGGATTCCTGAGGGTGCGCGGCAGCCGCCGGGCAGCCGAGCCAGCCTTTTTTCTGGATGAAGTGGAGGAAGACGAGGCGTCCGAGGAGTTTTTTGACGAAGTCGCGGAGCGGTTTCAGGGCGCGGTCGCGTTCCTTGCCTTCGATGTCGGGGACTTGGGCGAGAGCGGAGATTTCAATGACGGCGAGGGAGAGTGATTCGCTGTTCTAATCCTAGAAACCGCGAACGAACGCAAATGGACACGAATAAGACTCTAAAAATGAGAGGGTTGTAGAACTTATGTCATTGATCAATAGAGTGAGGCTGTTGATAGATGGAACTCGTTGAAAATTAGCGTCCCTTCGAGTCCATTCGCGGTTTCAATTTCCCATTTAGGCTAATTTCCCTGAATGGTGACGACGCCAAGCTGGTGAATGGAATCGGCGAGACCGCCCTCGGGAACCGGGATTTCCAGCGGGACGGCGTTTTCCTGATAGTCCTCGAACAACTGACGTAAGAGGCCCGACCAGCGGGGACGGGCGCAGGGGAGCGTGCTGAGAGCCAACATGTTCAGGATATGGGAGGAACAATCAAATGGACGTTGGGGAAATAAGTCCGGTAGCGGGCTACGTCACGGGTCAGCAGGGAATAACCGGCAGCCTCGGCGTGGGCACCGATGTAGAAGTCGGGAAGGGGCGAGGTGCGTATGCCGCCCAGTTGCCGGTATTTCTGGTAAGCGCGTGCCGCCAACACGGAAGCTTCAAATGGAAGTGGATCCCTGAGATAGAGTGGCGGGCGCAACCATCTGCCGAGTTTCCTCCAGTCGAAATCGAATATTGGGACGATTTCGGCACACACAATCGGATTCACGCGCACCCCTCCGTTCTCACGAGCGATGTTGATCTGCTCAAGAGACCAATCCATGTGTGTAGGATCGCCGGTCAACAGGTCGATCAAGACATTGGCATCAGCAAGAACTTAGCGCGCCATCAGTCTTCTCCCTTGGTTTCCCGCATCATTTCTTCGGTGGTGAATCTACCTTTGGCGATGCCGACGCTCTCAGCAATCCACTTTTGGAACTCCTCTTGCGACATGATCTCCTCTTCGTCGTCGGGGACTGCAGTGGCTTTGAGACAGGGGATGGTTTCATCAAAATCCATGACCATGCCAGTGGTAAGATGTAGTTTGGTGCGGATTTCATCAGGGATGGATTCTAGGAATCCTGTGGTGACAACAGCTTTCATGGTCGAAAGATAGTGGATTTTATGGCGGTGGACAATCCCCAAGAAATGACTCCGAGAGGATGATCTTGGGCAGGGCGGGGGTGCTGACCGGCTCGCTGGGATGGGGATTCGATGCGGTCTGATGGGATGCCTCCTGTTCCAGCGGGTAGGAGCGCAGCAAGGTAATCAGTTTGTCAGCGAGGACGGAGGGCGAGACTTTGACCTGTTTGACGGATTTCTGAAGCTTGTTGAGGTCCTTCTGGAGCTGCTGGAACTTCGCCTTGCGGACGGCGAGCTTGGCGGAACGGATGAGGTCCTTTTCGGAATCGGCGAGGAGGTTGAGTTTGAGGAAGGCGTCGAGGAATTCGAGGGCGCGGCGTTCGTTGGGGCCGAGGTTGTCGTCGAGTGCCTTGCCGGCTTCGGCGGCGCGGTCACGGAAACATTGTAGGGCATCGCGGATGTCTTCGTGATGGTGATCCGGCAATGGCAATGAAGGCTCGGCGGGATCGGGAGCGCGAAACTCGCGGGCGGCCTCGACGATGGAGATTTCCTCGACCCGGAGGGCTGGAGTTTCGCCGTTGGCGCTTGAAGCCTTTCGGAAGATCCTCGGTGGCGTTGGGATCGTAGTCGATGGCCCGGCCGAAGTATTCGATGAGGAGCTTAAAATAGAGCTGATACGGTGAAATTTCGGTGTCGAGGTAGGTCTTGGCGGCAACCTCCTTGATGTCCTTCGGCAAGACATCGACGGATTCCTTCCAGAGCGCCTCGAATTCCTCGGTGGCGAATTTCACGTCATCGTAGTCGTGAAGGAGGACGTTGAACTCGTAGTTCGACTCGGGACCGCGAGTGCCAAGGCCGGCTTCGGTGAGATTCGAGGAGCCGGTGATGACCGCACCGGGCCGGTGTTCGTTGAAGCCGTCCGGGCGGAAGATGTAGATCTTGGCGTGAAGGTTTTTGGTTGGATGGGCGCGAACTTGGATGCGTTTGGTCGAGACGTCCTCGATGAATTGAATGATGCCTTTTTCGACTTGGGATGAGTATTCGGCTTCCTCGATGTCCTTGAGCAGACTGGCTTTGATCTGCGCGAGTGTTTCTCCCTCCGCACCATGAAAAAGCAACCCGCGCTTTTGGTAGTCGGCGATCAGGGAATCCACATTGATGCCGACGAGAATCCGGATTTCAGGGACGTTTTCCAGAAGTGGCCGGACCGCGAACCAACCCGAAGAGCGGAGGTATCCCACCAATGCGTCGAATGCCGCGAGATCCTTGTTCGAGGCGAAAACGCCCTGAAACTTGGCAAAGAGCGTCTGTGCGCCGTGGTTGGTGAAGAAGCGGGTGGACATTGAGAACAGCAAATGGACTGGCTGGGAACGACGCTAGGCAACCCGCCCGTGAGCTGAAAGAACGAATTGGGAGCCATGGCCAAACTCGGTAAAGCCGCCGAGATCACTCGCTTCAAGGGACTCGGTGAGATCTAGCCCGACGAGTTCAGCTTCATGATCCGCCCCGAGATGCGCCTCGACCATGTCGAGTATGAAGAAGGCAAAGACCCGGCGGAGTGCTCGAAGCTTTGCTCGCGCCCGTGGTAGATTCGGCTCTGCCGGATGCGGGGCGGAGCTTCTTTGTGTGGCTGGGAAGAGGAAGAACTCCGCACCGCATGGAGCAGAGCTCCCATCTGCCGGGGCTGGAGCAGAGCGTCCAGCACTCCGGGGGCTTCCGATAGCCGCACGACCCACGGGAAATCTTTTTCCGAAACCGCTCTTGTCCGGCGGCTTGTCCCTGCCTTACGTTTGCCCAACCTTTGCCAAACGTGACCCATTCTCCTGCCCCAACCTACATTTTAGGCGTTT
>JAYVEJ010000544.1:0-3834 GCA_043748885.1 Luteolibacter sp.
CACCGGCGCGGGTTTGGAAACACTCGCCGGTGGAAGCGGGTTCGAGTCTTGCGGTGGCTGCTCGTTTTTGGCGATTTCAGGCAGGCGATCCGATTTCATTTCATGGGGCGATGGAGAACTGCCGCCCTTCCGCCATTTCGAGGGATTGTCCGCCCATTCCTCGACGTAATTGCCTCGTCCATCGAAGGGGCCAGCGCTTGCCTGCGAGCTGCCATCGCCGCTGCCGCCGGTATTTCCGCAGCTTGAGAGGGCGAGGGCGAGGGCGCAGGCGGCGGGAATCCAAAGAACCGGTTTCATGGCTGGATGATGAAGCATCGGGCGGCTTTGGCAAAACATTGTTAATCGCCCCGAATGTTTTTCTCGCTGGCCAAGGAGCCACTGGGCTGGAACTTGGATCTTGCTACGGGCACCGCCAGATGGCAGGAAATTCGTCGCAAGGTCGTGAGGGGGCATTAGCTCAGTTGGTAGAGCGCTTCGTTCGCAATGAAGAGGTCAGGAGTTCGAATCTCCTATGCTCCACGCCTTGGGATTTCCTGAGGTGGGCCTGCATGGCGTTTCGCCTCGCTCGATTGGCGGGGCTTCAGAGCAACTCTTGCCGCCACGCGAGGTATTCCACGTCGTCGCGGACCGGCTCGCGGACCGGCGGCTGTGGGCTCGGGAGTTCCGGGCTAACCGCAGTCGGTGCGGGTGGGGCGCTGACTTCTTCAATTTTCATGGAACGGGTTGCGGCCACCGTTGGAGGTGCTGGGTTCGCCCCGTGTTTCCGGGGCCTTCGCGACGAATTGTGGCTTGAGAGATTGGTCCATGGTCTCGAACCAATGTTGCAGGAAGAATTTTTTCTCCTGAGTGAGTAACAGCTCCGAGCGCCCAAGGATGGGTCGCAGCGAGGTGGTCATTTGCAAGGTTACTAACAAGAACACGCAGCTCCAGATCGCTAGTGGTCCTTTCTGAGTGCCGCCGGTGGCGAAGATTACGGATTTTTAAAATCGCAGCGCGAAGAATACCGCGATGATCCACGAGCCGATGGCCAGCGTGCCCATGAAGCCGAACGAGTCGGTGGATTCCGCGAAGATCCACACGGCGGGCGCGAATCCTAACAACAACAATCCAGCCAGCGCGAGCGCCCCGGCGAGGCAGGCGGCGAGCTGGGAGATCGACACCCGTGCGCCGGCCAGCGTGGCGAAGATGTAGAGGCTCGGGAAACAAATCAGCCCGGAAAACACCAGTCCGGCAGTGATCTTCGCGGGTGCGGCCCACAGTTGTTCGTGTTTCGCGAAGCAGCCGAGGACGAAGCCGAACAGCAGGATCGAGATCAGGGCCATCATCGCAAATTTACCGGTCGCGCCGTGGTCTGGCTCGGCCAAGCGCGGAATCAGCGCATGAGGACGGCGGAGCAACGCCTCAAACAATGACTTGAGGTCGAGTTTCTGCGGCAATGGCGCTTCGAGCGGTGGTGGCTGGGCGGTGCTGTGGATTTCGGGCGGGTTCATGGTCGTGGGGTGGTTTGGTGGTTCGATTGGATGGCTTTGGCGATCGGGAGAATCAGGCTGAGAACGATGAGGGAGAGCACAGCCAGGCCGTAGCCGCCGCTGAGGTGGTCGACGGAACTCCACCCTGACTGATAGAAATTTCCGACCATCGGATCGGGCCGCAGGAACTCGACTTTGAGCCGCGGGCTGCCGAAGAACGGTCGCAAGATCCAAGAAAACTGGGCACCGAGAAATCCATTACCACCCAGCCAAGCAAGCAGCGTGGCGGTCGCCGCCGCCGGGGTCGAGGATTTCACCGCGAGCAGGCGATGCAGGTGGATGTTAGAAGTGATGTCCGCGAAGCCGATCAGCAACGTGTGAGTGACGAGGTAGCCAGAGTGGGCATTTCCCGCGCCAGCGGCATCCGGCGGCGGCGCATTCCATGCGAGAAAAAAGGTCACGGGAGCCAGCGAGCCGAGGATCAACGCGGCAAGCGCGAACGAAGTTAGCAAGGCTAACAACGACTGCCGAAATCCCAGACCGGTGCCTAGCAGCAGCCCGAGCAGGCCGTTGAGCAGGCCATTGCTTGCCAGCGTGAGCGCGATGAGCAGTGGCAATTTCACCGCCACATAAGCGCCCATCAGCGGATCGCGCCAAAAGCCGACGGTGAACCCATAAACCGCCAGCCCGGCGCAGGCGGTTAGTGCGACGCCAGCCACCCGCCGCGGTGTGGGAGCATCCAGCCAATTCGCGTCGGGCTGGATCAGTTGGCGAAGATTCATGGCGTGGATTCAGGCCCGCCTCTGTGAACCGGTGATGCGAAACGGGTGAGAATTCCGTGAATCTGCGGTGGGCAGATGGCGGGTGAATGTTCCGAGGCGTAGGCAGGGTAACCCGCGAAGGCCGCTCTGGCAGACTTTGGGAAAAGCGACCACCGCAGGTCTGTCCCGCCTTCTAGCAAATGCCCATGGACTGCTCCGACATGTCGGAGCTTTCACACTGGCCGACATGTCGGCCAGTGTGAAAGCGGTGACAAGCCCTGCCCGTCACCCACCAATTTCATAGTCTCTGAGGCCCATTCGCGCCCATGCCAAGGAGTGGCGATCTCCGAATCGCCATGCCCATGGGAGGACAATGAACGGCGGTTTCCTCAACTCATTGGCACCTCATGGGCATGGCGGATCGGAGTCCGCCACTCCTTGATTTCTTCTCCCATCGACGGGTGGGTAACTTATAGAACATATCACCGCACTCCAGTTCTTGAGGAAAATGCGGCCCTCCAAAACCCCCACCTTTCCGGTGAATTGCTTTGACCCCTAAAGCCTCGGCTGCTTCGATCTCCCAGAAAAAAGTTAGTAGTGTACCGGGCAAAGTTGATATGCTCGTCTGGCTAATAAACACTGTTCGGCAGAAAATCCAATTCCAACCACTCTCGTTCCTTTCACCATACAATACACAATGAAAAAACCACACCTCGTCATCGCTGGCCTCTGTCTGTGCCTCGCAGCCTGCTCTCTCGCTCCTTCGTCCAGCCCATCCGGAGTGAGATCCCCCATTGGATCTATGCAGGCACCCGAGAATTATCTGAGGGATTTCCCACTCGGGGTCAGCCAAGACGAGTTGGTCAACTATCTTGGACCTACGGACAGCATCAGCACCATTGGTGACACCACATACATCAAGGTTGATCTTGCGAAGAAGCAAGGCACAGGAGGGCTAGGAGTCAGCCCCGGAATGTATGTGGCCGTTTACACCTACGTCATCAAGAACGGCAAAGTGGACAATGTGACCTATCAGAACAATGGTCTATTTGGAAGAATGCAGAATTTTGACGCCAAGTCAGAAAAGTCCAAGAAGTAAGGTCGGGCAGTGCGCGCCAGAAACGAAGAATAGCCGAACATGGCGAGGCAGAGAAATTCCATCAAATCACAGTTGAATATGAAGATCGTCCTTAAACAGTATCTCGGAGCACTACTGGTAGTTGCAGTTGCCATATCGATAACTTGCGGTGTGTCCTATTGGGTGAATCCACAGCTTGATATTGACACTGATGTGCTGAAGTGGGTTCGTTTGGCAGCCGCTAGCCTCTTCGCCGCATCCACATTAGGAAGATGCGGATGGTCTATTCAGACATGGGGAGGCTCTTCTTCTGCTGAAGTTCTCAATCTGAAGCTGTTCAAGACCTTTTATGTTTTGGGATTCTGCCTTCTTGTGCTTACCTTACTACTTCATCCAAACAAATAAGCCGAACAAGACGAGATACCGCAACCGCCACTAGCCGGCTTGTCGTCAACATCACTCATAATATGAACATTAACTCCCGTCTCAATGCTCGCTCCCGCTAGTGGCGGTGCCTGCTCTTTGA
>JAYVEJ010000545.1:0-9883 GCA_043748885.1 Luteolibacter sp.
GGGGAGAAATTCACGCTGATAGACCGTGGTGCGGGCGGGAGCTCGCGAGTTGCGGCGGGGATGATCAATCCGCTCACTGGGAAAAACTTTGAGCCGAGCTGGCGGATTGCGGAGTTTTTACCGGAGGCATTGGAGTTTTATGCTGAAGTGGAGGAGCGGTTAGGACGCAAGTTATGGTATCCATTTCCGGTGCTGCGCCTCGCGGGATCGGACAAGGAATGGCGGAAGATCGTTGCCAAGTTAGATGCGCCGGATGTGGCGCCGTGGGTGGTTGGAGAAGTCGCTGCGCCTGCTGGCTGGAGTGGAGCGGTGAAGGTCGAAGGCGGTGGTCGGTTGGACACGCGGGCGTTCATGGACGGCTCGCGGGAGTTTTTTGAAAGCCTGGGCTGTTACCAGTTAGGGGAAGTTTCCATGGCTGAAACCAAGCCGCACGAAATCCGCTGCGAGGGTGCGGCGGGATTGTTAGAGGGTCACTACGGTCCGCACCGCTGCGCGAAGGGCGAAATCCTAACGCTGCGTGCCGCCGGGTGGGACGAAACCCATATCCGCATCGGCGCGGGTGGCTGGTTGGTGCCACAAGGCGGGGGAGTTTTCCGAGTCGGCTCGACTTATGAATGGGACGAACTCGACGACCTGCCGACGGCCAAAGGGCGCTTGCGAGTGGAGGAAATCGCCGCGCGGCTGGGTGGCGAGACGTATGAGGTGACCGGCCACGATGCGGGTGTTAGGCCGATTTTGCGCCGCAGCCAACCATTGATCGGCCCGCTCGATGGCGGGGGATGGATGTTCAACGCGCTCGGCTCGAAGGGATCGCTGTATGCGCCGGGGATGGCGGCGCGGCTTGGGCGTTGGCTGCTAGACGGGACGCCGCCCGAGCCCGAGGTGGACTTCCGGGTGTTTCGCTCACAAACTCGCCACGATGAATGAGGTCGATCCACTGTTTCCGCCGCGTCCGACGGCATTGGCGCATGAGATTCTTAGACCCATAATTTTGCCGGGTGATCGGGTGATCGACGCGACGGCGGGAAATGGCCATGATACGGCTTTTCTAGCGGAATGCGTCGGACCTACAGGAAAAGTGCTGGCCTTCGACGTGCAGTTAGAGGCACTCGACTCTGCCAGATCGCGAGTGGCCGGAGCGGGGTGGGTTGAGTTTTTCCACATGTCGCATGGGAAGATGGCCGAGCACGCCGCTGCCGGGACAGTCGCAGTGGTGATGTTTAATCTCGGCTATCTGCCGGGGCAGGATCATGCAATCACCACCGAGTCTAACGAGACTGTGGCAGCGCTTGCAGTCGCGGCGTGCTTGTTGAAACCTGGTGGCGTGCTGTCGGTGATTGGTTATTCCGGGCACCCGGCGGGTGCCGCCGAGGCGGCTGCGGTGGAGGGATGGCTGACGGCGCAAACCGCAAAGGGCTGGCGAGTTGCTAGATATGGAGCCGTCGGCACTAAGCGCCCCGCGCCGTTTTTGATGGTGGCGGGGAAAGGGTGAGGGACGGATTTAGCGGATGAAGAAACTCCGCGCCGCATGGAACAGAGCTTCCAGCACTCTGGAGTGCGTGAAGCTCTGCTCACGCCGAGGCAGATGCGGCTCTGCCGGATGGGGTGCGGAGCTTCTTCTAGCAGGTGAGAAGACGAAGAGCTCCGCGCCGCATGGAGCAGAGCTTCCATCTGCCGGGGGCGGCAGCAGAGCGTGCCACACTCCGGAGTGCGTGAAGCTCTGCTCGCGCCTAGGTAGATTCGGCTCTGCCGGATGTGGTGCGGAGCTTCTTCACGCGTGAAAGAGAAGAGGAAGAACTCCGCGCCGCATGGAGCAGAGCTTCCATCTGCCGTGGCTGGAGCAGAGCTGCCAGCACTCCGGGCCTTACTCTTCCTTGCCGCAGCACTGCTTGAATTTCTTGCCGGAGCCGCAGGGGCAACTGGCGTTGCGGCCAGTGGTCTCGATGGAGAAGCTGGGTTTCCGTTTCGGGAGATTGAGCTTGAGGGTCGTGCCTTCGGGCGAGGGCATGGACGCGGCATCGAGGTTGGAGGAGCTACCGGAGACGGCGACATTGTCCTGGGTGAGCGCGGCTTCGCCACCGTGGAGTTGTTGCGGCGCGTTATGGAGCTGGTGGAGAAATGCTTCGAGGTTCGCGGCGGAGCGGAAGAGGTTTTGAAGGGCTTCTTGTTTGATCGAATCCATCAAGGTGACGAACAAGTTATACGCTTCGTTCTTATACTCGATGAGCGGGTCCTTCTGGCCTTGGGCGCGCAGGCCCACGCCTTCGCGGAGAGCGTCCATGTTATAAAGATGCGCCTGCCATTGTTTGTCGATGGCGACTAACACCATGCGGCGTTCTTCTTGGTCGAGCACTTCCATCGGTAAATCGCCGACGCGGGCTTCGTAGGCTTCCTTCACTTTGTCCACCAGCATCGCGGAAATAGCTTCCTCGTTCTGGCTGTGGAGGAAATCTTCGGCAATCACACTAACAGGCAAAGTGGCATTGACCCAATGCAACAGCTCGTTGTAGTCGGGCTGCTTGTCGTCGCGGTCGGCTAAGTATTCGTGAACCTTGGCGGGGATCGTTTCGTCGATGATCTCATTGACGAGGTCGCGCGGGACTTCGGTGGTTAGAACTTCGTTGCGGTAGCCATAAACCACCTCGCGCTGCATGTTCATCACGTCGTCGAAGTCGAGCACCCGTTTGCGGCCGGTGTAGTCGCGCTGCTCGACGCGCTTCTGGGCGGTCTCCACCGAGCGGTTCAGCCACGAGTGTTCGAGCGCTTCACCTTCTTTCATGCCGAAGCGTTCCATCATGGCGGTCATCCGGTCGGCGGCGGCGAAATTGCGCATCAGGTCGTCTTCGAACGAGATAAAGAATTGCGAACGACCGGGGTCGCCTTGGCGCGAGCAACGGCCGCGGAGCTGGCGGTCGATCCGCCGCGATTGGTGGCGCTCGGTGCCGATGACAAACAACCCACCAGCCTCGGGAACTCCGGCGGCGAGCTTAATGTCGGTGCCGCGGCCGGCCATGTTAGTCGAAACGGTGACAGCGCCGAGATGGCCGGCGCGGGAAATGATTTCCGCCTCCTGTTGGTGGAATTTTGCATTGAGCACCGAGTGGGGAATCTTCGCGCGCTTGAGCATGCGGGCAAGAGTTTCCGATGCCTCGACGGATGCGGTGCCGCAGAGAACCGGCTGGCCTTTGGCATGAGCTTCTTCGATTTTAGCGATGACCGCATTGAACTTCTCGCGGCGGGTTTTGAAGACTTGGTCATTCTCGTCGAGGCGGATGTTAGCCGTATTGGTTGGGATCGGCAGCACGTCGAGCCGATAGATATCGTGGAACTCGGCCGCTTCCGTTTCGGCGGTGCCAGTCATGCCCGCCAGCTTCTGATAGAGGCGGAAATAATTCTGAATGGTGATGGTGGCGAAGGTCTGGGTTTCCTTCTCGATGGATACACCTTCCTTGGCTTCGACCGCTTGGTGGAGTCCGTCGGACCAACGGCGACCGGGCATTTCGCGGCCGGTGTTTTCGTCAACGATGATGACTTTGTCGTCCTTGACCACATACTGGACGTCCTTTTCGAACACACAATAGGCCTTGAGGAGCTGGGAAATGTTATGGATTTTTTCAGCCTGTAAATCCATCCGGACTTGCAACTCGTCCTTGGCGGCGAGCTTCTGCTCATCGCTGAGTTCGCGGTTGGTGTCGATGTCCGCATAGAGCGTGCCGAGGTCGGGCAGGGTGAAGGAATCTGGATCGCCGGGTGATAGAAACTCGCGGCCCATCTCCATCAGGTCGGAGTCGTGGCCTTTTTCGTCGATGATGAAATAGAGTTCTTCCTTGAGGTCGAAGAGATCTTTCTTCTGCGCATCTTGGTGAAATGAGAGCTCGGCTTTTTCCATCAGCTTGCGCATTTCCGGCTCCTCCATGAAGCGCATGAGCTGGCGGTTGCGCGGCTGACCGAGCTTGACCTTGAATAAGGCACGACCGGCGTTGACGGAGTCGCCGGCATCTAGCAACTGCTTGCCTTCCGCGGCGAGGTTGTTGCAAAGCTCGGTTTGCTTTCTAACGAGCTGCTCGACGAGCGGCTTGTATTTGTCGAACTGATGGGACGACTGCGTGGACGGGCCGGAGATGATCAACGGCGTGCGCGCTTCGTCGATGAGGATGGAGTCCACTTCGTCGATAATCGCGAGGTAGTGGCCGCGCTGGACTTGCTCGTCCTTGGTGGAAGCCATGCCATTGTCGCGGAGATAGTCGAAGCCAAACTCGGCATTGGTGCCGTAGGTGATGTCGCAGGCATACTCGGCGCGGCGCTCCCACGGCGGCATTTGGTTCTGAATGGTGCCGACCGTTAGACCGAGGAAGCGGAACAGCGAACCCATCCACTCGGAGTCGCGTTTCGCGAGGTAATCATTGACGGTGACGACGTGGACGCCTGCTCCTGTTAGCGCGTTCAGATAGACGGGCAGGGTGGCGACGAGGGTCTTGCCTTCGCCGGTTTGCATTTCTGCAATCATCCCGCGGTGAAGGGCGACGCCGCCGACGAGCTGGACGTCGAAATGAATCATTTCCCAAGCCAGCGGACGGTCGTTGACGGTAATCTCGGTGCCACACAAGCGGCGGGCACCATTTTTCACCACGGCGTAGGCCTCGGGCAAAATTTTCTCAAGATACTTGGCGCGGGATTTCCCGAACTCGCCTTCGATTTCATGAAACGCAGACTTAGCGGCTTCGATCGAAGTGGCAGTGGCGAGGATGTTAGTAGGGAGCGACGGGAACTCCTCGCGCAGGACCGACAAGCGGGCTTCGAGCGCCTCCGCGGCGAGGCGGAGTTCGGCATCATCCATGCGCTCGACGACGGGCTTCGCCGGTGCGTCTAGCGCGTGATAACGGGCGAGGTGATTTTTCCAAGTGGCCGTGAATTCAAGGAGTTTTTCAGTCGGCTCGCGTTGGAGCGCTTCTTCAATTTCGTTGATGCGAGCCACCGTCGGACGGATGCGGCGCACTTCGCGCTGGTTCTTGCTGCCGACGATTTTTTGGAGAATCCACTTGATCATATAGGAAGGGGTAGGGCGGATTTCGGCCACCGGGGGAGAGGCAATACACTGGCATTTCGGCGGGTGCAAGCACTAGGGCTAGCCCTTGACGATTCGAAATTTAGCACCTCGGGGGCGAGATTACGGCGTCACTCCCAACGCCGGGCGCGACAGATCCGCGCCCTTGCTCCGCGGGTAGTCGATCATCTCCGCCACTGCTGCCTTGCGCTTTTTTACGGGCAGGAAATTGATCCGCGCCATTTCCTCACCGAATGCGCGGACGTGGAATTTCCGCTCGATTTTCCGCCACTGCCGTTTCTGAGCGGGTGTTAGCGGAACTGGTTCAGGTGTTGGCAGATCGTTCATAGTCCGTAAAAACTTTTGAAATCAAGGGATGGAACGGAGCGCTGACTTCAGTCGGCAAGTCTTGATCTGAGTTTCATGAATCCCTCGCCGACTGAAGCCAGCGCTCCGTTAGCAGGTCAAATCGTCATCGCCTGGAATCCACCATCCACGATCATTTCCATGCCGGTGATGAACGAGCCGGCCTTGGCCGAGGCTAACAGCAGGGTCGCGCCGATGAGTTCATCGGCATTGCCAAAGCGCGACGCCGGAGTCTGGCGGAGAATGTCGAGGACGCGCGATTCATCGAGCACCTTGCGGTTTTGCTCAGCGGGGAAAAAGCCGGGGACCAGCGTGTTGACGCGAATATCCTTGTCCGCCCACTCGCGGGCGAGGTTGCGCGTTAGATTGTGCACGGCGGCTTTCGAGGCGGAGTAAGTGAAGACGCGGGACAGCGGATTGAGGCCGGAAATCGAGCCGAGATTGATGATCGATGCCGGGCGGGAGTCATCAATGAAATACTGGCCAAACACCTGACAGGCGCGGAACACGGCGGAGAGATTGGTGTCGATGATCTTCTGGTATTCCTCCTCGGTGATTTCGAGAAATGGGGTGGGGGAGTTGGTTCCCGCGCCGTTGATCAGGATATCGACCTGGCCAGAGCGATCGAGGACAGTTTCTAGCAGCGCATGGAGCGACTCGCGCGAAGTCACATCGACTGGCACGAAGTAACCCTTGCCGCCGTAGCTTTCGATTTCGGTCATGCGCTGTTCGGCCTTTTCCGGGATGCGCCCGCCGAGCACGACCTCGGCTCCGGCGCGGGCGAGACCGACCGCGATGGTTCCGCAAAGTTCGCCGGTGCCACCGATGATGACGGCGGTTTTTCCTGAGAGGTCGAAGAGGTCTTTGAGATACGGGGCGGTCTGCATGGCTGAAGTTTTGTGAGAATCCTTGGCGCTGCCAAGCACCGATTGGAGGGAGATTCGATGATCGGGATTGCCGCATGTCACTTGCCCTGTTCAGGATGCCGTCCGTGATCTTTGCTGACAAAATTCCGTGGCTTGCCAGTGCGTCGAAAACCAAGCGTTGGCTCGTCGGCGTTTCGGGTGGCGCGGACTCGGTGGCGCTGCTGCACTTGTTGCTAGAGGCGGGTTTCCGAAATCTCGTCGTCTGCCATCTCGACCACGGCCTGCGGGGGCGGGCATCGACGGAAGACGCGAAGTTTGTCACGCGCTTGGCCGGAGAACTAACCGTCGGGTGCGTGATCGCGCGGGCGGACGTGCGCGGACGGATGGCGGAGCGCGGTGAGTCGTTAGAAACCGCCGCAAGGCACGCGCGGCTGGAATTTTTCGCGGACTGCGCCGGGAAATTTCGCTGCTGCCGGGTCTTGTTAGCCCACCATGCGGACGACCAAGCGGAGACCGTGCTGTGGAATCTGCTGCGCGGCTCGCATGGCTTGAAGGGCATGCGCGAGGAACAACGGCTGGGTGAAAAACTGGACCTGATCCGTCCGCTGCTAGGCGTCCGGCGGGCGGAGCTAGTCGAGTGGCTGAAAGCGCACAGTCACCGTTGGCGGGAAGACGCCAGCAATGCTGAGCCCATCGCGGTTAGAAACCGGTTGCGGAACGAGGCGTTGCCCTTGTTAGCAGAAATTTCCGGGCGCGATCCCGTGTTGGCATTCGTCCGCGGCGCGGCAGATACGGAGGAGCAAAACGCCCTCGCAGCCTGGGCGCTGGACCAAGCCAAAGTGCTTGATCCGCAGGGTCGCTTGCATCTTCCGGTGCTTCGCAGCTTGCCCATCGCTTTGCAACGGATCGCCCTCTGCAAGTTTCTCCAAGATCACGGCATTAGCTCGCTGGACCGTGATTTGATCGAACGCGGTCTCGGTCTGCTAGACGTAAAGAACTCCGCAGTGATCAATCTCCCCGGCGGGGGAAAGTTGCGCCGCCGCGAGGGGCGGTTGTGGATCGAGTATTAGGGTGCTGTGGTCCTAACGGGTCGCCGCGTTCGGCTCGACCTCGGGGGCATAGGCGGACCAGACTTTCTCAAAACCATTCGCCTGTTTTTCCGCTTGGCGGATCACGCCTCCGGCGGTGATGCCCAGCCACGGATGCATGTGGCCGCCGAGCGATTCGATGATTTGCACCGTCCAGATATTGCAAACTCGTGGCACGAAATAGGTATGCCGCGATTCCAGCAAAACTCCGCCGCCCCAGCTCGATGTGCCGCAGACGATTGGGCTGCCGTCCGGTCGGTGGGTGGAGCAGTCGTTGAGGAAAGCCGCGAGATCCTTGCCGCGTTCCCGGGCCACGAGTTTTCGCCAAATCCGTTGATGCGGGCAGACTTCGGTGACGTTCCAGTTTGCTGGGATGAGTTCCATGACTGACGGCGACGGCATGAACATCGCTCGCACAAATTTCCACGGCGAGTGCAGCCCTTTTTCCACGTAAGCGGTCCGGTTGCCCCAACTGAGCGTGACGTATTTGGGCGTGCCGAAGCCCGCCGGTGGGATGAAGCCGGACTCTAGCAGCCAGTCGTAAGGGAAGACGACGCCGGTGTGCAATTCATCGGCGACCATCCAGATGAGGACATCGGGATCCCGCGCCACCGGAGCAGCGGGGGGCTTACTCACATTTTCCCGCCACGTCAGCGCGGGTGCGCCCGGCAGGCGGATCCCGCACGCGGTGAGAGTCACCGCCGCCAGCCCGACGGCGGCGGATTTCCCGATAGAGCCGAGGCGCGGCATCAGGCGGGCAGGAACGAGCAAATGTATTCGCAGATGCCGTCGATCACCTTGATCGTGAAGCCGCTATTGCCCGCGACATCGAAGGCAGAACCTTCTTCGATCACGATGACTTCGCGGGTTCCGTCGATGGTGACCTCGCAAGTTCCGGCGATGATTTCCATGCGCTCGGGGGCGGCGGTGCCGAAATGGAATTTGCCCGGATAGATCAGGCCCAGAGTTTTCTTGGTGCCATCGGTGAAATGGACGGTGTGGGAAACGACACGGCCGTCAAAATAGACGTTCGCCTTGGCATCGACAGTGACATTAGGGAAGGAAGTCATGGTGGAAGTTAGAAGTTATGGGTTAGAAGTTATTCGGTGGGCAGGCCGGCTTCTTTCCACGATTCCCAGCCGCCACTGAGAGTGGACGATGAGTAGCCGAAGCCTGCTAGATGGTTCGCGACGGTCCGGGCATCCGGGCAAAGCAAGTTGGTGCAATAGATGACGATGGGCTTCTTGGCAGCGATCGCGGCTTTGATTTCTGCCTCTCGCTTCTCGATCTGGCCGTCGCAGTCCGCTTTTGGCAAACTGATCGCGCCGGTGATGTGACCGAGGCCGTAGAAAAATCCGGGGCGGGCGTCGTAGAGCAAGACGTTGCCGGATTGCTGCAAGGTGAACAACTCGGTGAGGGAAATGGACGTGACCTTGCCCCGTCCGTTCATTCGCACTGGTTTGGCCGTGGCCACCGGAGCCGTGACTTTTTTCACCGTTGCCTCGGCCACCGGCTGGGCGCACGAGGCGAGACCAGCGGCGAGGCCGAGCGTTAGAAGCTTGAACCGGCAGTCGATCATTTGACGATTTCAAGAAGCTCCACGTCGAACACCAACGTCCCGGCAGGCGCGCCTGGAGGTGCGGTATCGCCGTAAGCAAGTTTTCCTGGAATCCACAAGCGGCGCTTTTCGCCCTCGACCATCAGTTGCACGCCTTCGGTCCAGCCGGCGATGACTTGGTTCAAGGGGAACACGATCGGCTCGTTGCGGGTGATCGAGCTGTCGAAGAGTTTGCCATCGGTGGTCCAGCCGGAGTAGTGGACTTTCACTTGGTCAGTCGCCTTCGGATGGACGGTGCCGGTGCCCTTGGTGAGGACCCGCGAGGCGATCCCAGACGCCGTTTTTTCCGCGCTCTCAGGGGCGGCGGCCACATCTTCAGGAGTCGCCGGTGGCTTGGGAGCTTGCTTGATAGAAATCAACTCGACGTCGAAAACGAGCAATCCACCGGGCCGTCCGCCGCCGGGACTTTCACCATAGGCGAGACCCGCAGGAATCCAGAAGCGGCGCTTTTCGCCCTCGACCATCAGTTGCAGGCCTTCGGTCCAGCCCTTGATCACGCCGTTAAGCGGGAAGCTTGTCGGCTGGCCGCGTTGCACGGAACTATCGAAAAGTTTGCCGTCAGTGGTCCAGCCGGAGTAATGCACCGTGACGGTATCTGCGGCGGCGGGATGCTGGTCACCCTTGCCTGCTAGAAGGACTTTGGAGGCGAGACCGGAGGCGGTTTTAGCGGCATCAGCCGGCGCTGCGGCTACATCGGATGGAGTTTCAGGCATGGTAGGTTGGGCGTGGACGGAGGTTGAAATGGCAAGGACCAATCCAGCCGCTGTTGGCATCATGGCTCGTAAGGATTTCGTTAGGAAATTCATCCGCGCAAAATCCATGCATCGGGCAACTCTGTCAATCCCGAGAATTGGCCGGAGTTTTTCAGTAGTGCGTGGCCCCCGCATTCGTCCGCCGCGAG
>JAYVEJ010000546.1:0-3821 GCA_043748885.1 Luteolibacter sp.
CCAGAAGAACTGCGGGGTCTCGATGCGGCGGTGTTTGCTGCCGGTTTTGTCAACGATGAGGTAGCGATCGTAGAGGGTCTGGATGCCGAGGTAGTCGAAATCGAGGTCGGCGGTGGGATCGAAGGCTTCGGCGAGTTTGTCGAGGTTGTAGAGGTCGAGGAGTTCGGGGCTAAGGCGCTTAATGGCGACGCCGTGCTTGAGGTAGGACTTGAAGGCGGCTTTGTGGGCGGCTTTGAGTTTGTCGATGCCGTCCTTGAGGATGCTCCAGTCGAGGACTTCTTCGTAGATGTAGGAGAGGAGGATGCGGGCGGCGAATTTCGCGAAGTCGGCGTCCTTCTCGATGAGGGCCTTGGCGTTGAGGATGATGGTGTTCTTGAGATCCTTTTCGGAAATCTCATTGCCGACGGAGCGGCGGAGTTCGCGCTCGATTTCGGCTTCGGTGATATTGAGGTCGAGGCCGATGGAGGCGTAGGAAATGCGCTTGCGGAGATCGGTGCCGTCCCAGAACGAGGAAATGCCATCGTCGGAAATGACGGTGACCATCAGCTCTTGGTTCGGATCGTCGGCGCTGTCTTCTTCTTCCTGGCGGAGGCGGGTGCGCTCGTTGCGGTAGAGGACGTAGTGGGTGGCGGCCTTGAAATGGCCTTGGCGCATAAGTTCTTCCTGGACCATGTCCTGCACGTCCTCAATGTGGACAAACGAGGAATCGCCGCGGCGGATGCGGTCGGTGACGCCCTTGGCGACTTCGACGGCTGGCTCGGGATTCTCTTTGATGGTGAGAAATGCTTTTCTAACGGCGATCTCGATTTTGGTTTCGGACCACGGGACGACGTTGCCATTGCGCCGAATGAGGCGGACAGGCAGGGAATTCGGGCTGGTGTGGACATCGACGGTGCCAGTTTTTTCCATGGAACGGCGGAAGGCGAGGGACTTGGCGACGTCGTAGGCTTCGTTTTCTAGCAGGGCCTTTTCGATCAGGAGGTAAAGGTCTGACTCGGATAAACGGAGGCGGCCGTCGGACCTGA
Organism: Luteolibacter sp.; assembly: GCA_043748885.1. GTDB lineage: Bacteria > Verrucomicrobiota > Verrucomicrobiia > Verrucomicrobiales > Akkermansiaceae > Luteolibacter. The sequence continues at coordinate 1,026 of JAYVEJ010000546.1, forward strand.
GAGAAGTAGTTAGGAAAGCGGCGACGGAGTGGGCGACGTCGGAAACAAACTTGCGGTTGACCTCGGAGAAGATGGAAGTTTCATCCTCGCGGCGGGAGATGAGGAGATCGGCGAGGGAATCGCCGATGGCGTCGGCGACGTCTTCGAGGGAGAAGTGGGAATCGGTGGTGCCGCGGGTGATGGTGATGTCGGTGACGGGCTGGCGTTTCTCGGTGGAGAGGACGTCGCGCCAGGCGAAGCCGCGATCGAGGAGGGCGAAACGGTCGGTGACGACTTGTTTGAGGGCGAGGTCTTCGTTGAGGTTGAGGGAGCGGTACATGAGGTGCGGGCGGTGAGTTTTTGGGAAAGAGGTGAGAATGAATGAATGCTCGGGGCGGGACGCCCCGGCAACGGACTGGGGCAGGATGCCCCAGCCACGTTTAAATTCAGAGTTCGTCGTCGTCCACGGAGGCGAGGGCGGAGGCTTTTTGGTATTCGGTGACGCGGCCTTCGAAAAAGTTGGTTTCCTTTTTGATGTCCATCATTTCGGCGAGCCATGGGAATGGGTTGGAGACGGATTCGTTGAGCGGGGCGAGGCCGCAGGAAATGAGGCGGCGGTCGGCGATGTAGTCGATGTATTGCTCGAAATCGCCGGAATTCAGGCCGAGGGCGGAGACGGGGAGGCAGTCGCGGATGAATTGTTTTTCGAGGCGGATGCCCTCGGCCATGGTGGCGCGGAGATCCTCGCGGAAATCCTCGGTCCAGACGTCCGGGTTTTCGTCGATGAGGTCCATGAGGAGGTTGCGGAAGACCTCAATGTGGTTGGATTCGTCGCGCAGGGTGTAGCGGAACATTTGGCCGATGCCGGGGAATTTGTTCTGCCGATAGAGGCTGAGGATCATCCCGAAAAGGCCGTAGAACTGAGTGCCTTCCATGACTTGGCCAAACATGAAGATGTTCTTCGCGAGCGCCATTTTGTTCTCAGTGACGGTGAGGTCGATGTCGCGGCGGAGAGCTTTGCTGTTGGAGACGACGAAGTTGTTTTTCGCGGTGATCGACGGGATGTCCTCGAACATCGCCTCACATTCGTGCGGGTTGATGCCGAGCGAGGAGATCATGTAAACGAGCGAGTCCGCGTGGATGTTTTCCTCATGGGCGTGGCGGCCTAACACCAGCTTGAGTTCGGGAGCGGTGACCACCTCGCGGACGACGTGGAGCACGTTGTCGCCGACGATGCCTTCTGCGGCGGAGAAATAGCCGATGCCCATCTTGATGATCCAGCGCTCGACGTCGGAAATTTCATCGGAGCGCCACTGCTCGACATCCTTCTGCATGGAGATGTCTTCGGGTTCCCAGTGGTTGTTCTTCATGGTCTTGTAGAGGTCATACGCCCACTGGTATTTGAGCGGGAGGATGTTGAAGAACATGGTTTCCTTGCCGTTGATCACGCGCTTGCCGGCATAGGCGAGCTCGGCTTTTTCGCGGTCGAGGACGAAGGTTTTGTTTCCGAGGGAAACGGTGGTGGTGGCAGCAGGAGTCATGGTGGCGGACATGGGAAAAATTAGGATAATCGTTTTGGCACAGCGAGGCAGAGACTGGCGGCAATCGACGGCTCGGGTCAATCCGATTTTGCTCATCTAGTATCCACAAATTATTCACAATACAAGATGTGGTGGTTTGCCGGTAGTGTTTACCAAGTAAATATTGAGCAAGATCTAGGACTTGCAGCGATGGGTGAGAAGATTGGGATGCGGGTCTAGGGGTGCGGAAATTTTTACCTAATCGTTAGGGAAATGGCGGACTGAGAAAATTTGAAAAAACTCATCAAGTTTTACGAACTATCCACCGCTAAATCCGATTTGCCACCGTAAGCTGTTGAATCGGAGATATAAAAGTTTTCAGCCCGAGTGCTGGTCACGAAAAAGCCGCCCGTTCCACGCTGGGAAGGGGCGGCTCGATCGGGGGATTTCTCAGAATTTCCAGTCGTGTTGATCGAGTTCGCAGACGCAGGCGGCGAGGAGCTGGATGCAGGCGGCGATGTCTTCCTTGTGGCAGGACTCGATGGTCTGGTGAATGTGGCGGGTGGGGATGGAAACCGCGCCGACGATCGAGCCGCCGGCGACCATCCGCTGGAGGCTGCCGGTATCGGTGCCACCGGCCGCGAGGATTTCCGGCTGCCACTTGATTTTGTGGCGCTTAGCGGCTGATTTCATGAACTCGATCATCCGGTAATCGCAGATGACGGACGAATCCATCAGCTTGATGGCCGCGCCCTCGCCGAGGGCGGTGCAACGTTCCTGCGGGCTGGAGCCGGGGACGTCGTAGGCGATGGTGGTATCGAGGCCGATGCCGAAATCCGCCTGAATCTGGAGCGCGGACGCTTGGGCACCGCGGAGGCCGACTTCTTCCTGGACGGTGAACACGGCGTAGAAATCGTAGGCGGGCTTGCGCTTGGATTTCTTCAGCTCGCGGAGGGTCTCGATGAGCACAAAAACCGAGGCGCGGTTATCAAGAGATTTCACGTTTACGCATTCTCCCAGCTCGATCAGCGGCGAGTGGCGGGTCACGAAATCGCCGACCGCGACGACCTTATCGACGTCCTTTTTGGAAAGCCCGGTGTCGATGAAGTAGTCGGTGATTTTGGCGACTTTGTTCTTCTCATCGGGGGACATGATGTGGACCGGCTTGGAGCCCATGACGCCCATAATGTCCTTGCGACCGTGAATGATCACGCGCTGGGAGGTGAGGGTTTTCGGGTCGAATCCGCCGACCGGATTGAAGCGGACGAAGCCTTTGTCATCGACGTGGGTGACGATG
>JAYVEJ010000547.1:0-3820 GCA_043748885.1 Luteolibacter sp.
GCGGTGTGGGTTTCTTCACGCGAGTCTTCTTTTTCGCCACCGGCTCGCGCAGAAATGCCAGCCACACCACAGCGACGACAAGCGGTCCGCTGAACAGGAAATCGAAATGATAGAGGAAACTGAAAGCGACCCGTTTGTCCACCAGCGGCCACAGCACCGCCGCGCCTTCCACTGCGAAACAATCCACCAGCACATGCGCCGACCACACCGTGAAGACGAACGCGCCGGCTTGCGGCTTGGTGATCTTCTCGCGCTGCCAAAGCTTCGCCAACCCCTGCGCGATTCCCCACGACCCCAGTGCCATCACCCACAGCGAATGCCCCAACCCACGCCCGCTCGCCAGCTCCCGCGCCGTATCTAGCAGCGGAGAAACCAGCACCTCGAGCAGCTCCGGTAAAATCCCAAACAGCGCCCCCCACGCCAGTGCCCAGTTGCCCAAGCGCTTGCCCATCATCAGCTCTCCGATCAATGCGCCCAGCGCTGCCTGCGTGATCCAATCCACCGCGCGACCATGCCGGAAATTTCCCATTCGCAAACCCGAATGTGTTCCGGCTGTCCCAGCCGGCAGCAAATTCCCCAGAACCGGCTGAGACAGCCGGGACACGATTCGAACACCGCCATGTCTTGACGCCGCCCCCTCGCCCGCAAGATGCTCCGCCCGCGATGAACGACACCACCCGCCCCTTTTCCAGCCCGCTTGTTGATGGACCTGACCGTGCGCCTAGCCGCGCGATGCTCTACGCCGTCGGTTTTAAAAAAGAAGATTTCGCCAAGCCACAAATCGGCATTGCTTCCACTTGGAGCCAAGTCACGCCATGCAATATCCACATCGACAAGCTCGCCATCGAGTCCGCCAAGGGCGTCGATGCCGCCGGTGGCAAGAGCATTATTTTCAATACCATCACCATTTCGGACGGTATCTCGATGGGCACCGAGGGGATGAAATATTCGCTCGTTTCCCGCGAGGTCATCGCGGACTCCATCGAAACGGTCGTCGGTTGCGAAGGCATGGACGGCTTCGTCGCCATCGGCGGCTGCGATAAAAATATGCCCGGTTGCCTGATGGCGATGGCCCGCATGAATCGCGCCTCCGTATTTGTCTATGGCGGCACCATTTTACCCGGCTGCGCCACCATCAAGGGCGAGCAAAAGAAACTCGACGTCGTCTCCGTCTTCGAAGCCGTTGGCAAACACGCGAATGGCGAATACACCGATGAGGAGCTTGAAACCGTGGAGGCCAACGCCATCCCCGGTGCCGGCTCTTGCGGCGGGATGTACACCGCTAACACGATGGCCAGCGCCATCGAAGCTCTCGGCATGTCGCTGCCGAATAGCTCCGCCCAGAACGCCATTTCCGACGACAAGATGCGCGATTGCTTCGATGCCGGTGCCGCCGTTCTCAATCTCCTCAAGCTCGGCATCAAGCCCCGCGACATTCTCACCAAGGAGGCATTTGAAAACGCCATCACCGTCCTCATCGCGCTTGGTGGCTCGACCAATGCCGCGCTCCACATTCCGGCCATCGCCCACTCGGCTGGCGTGCATGTCACCATCGACGACTTTGAGCGCATCGGTAAAACCGTCCCCGTCCTCGCCGATCTCAGGCCGTCCGGCAAGTTTGTCATGTCGGATCTCGTGGCCATCGGCGGCACCATGCCGCTCATGAAAATCCTGCTGGATGGCGGGCTACTTCACGGCGACTGCATGACCGTCACCGGTCGCACCATGCGTGAAAACATCGAAAAATTCTGCACGCCCTATCCAGAAGGCCAGCAGATCATTCGCCCGCTATCAAACCCTATCAAGAAGGACAGCCACCTGCGCATCCTTTATGGAAATCTAGCGGAAGGTGGCTCCGTCGCCAAAATTTCCGGCAAGGAAGGCGAACTCTTCACCGGCCGTGCCCGCGTTTATAATTCCGAGGACGACGCCATGCACGCCATCCTCGGCAAGCAGATCGTGAAGGGCGACGTCATCGTCATCCGCATGGAAGGCCCGAAAGGTGGCCCCGGAATGCGTGAAATGTTAGGGCCGACCAGCGCCGTCATGGGCATGGGCCTCGGCAAGGATGTCGCGCTCATCACCGACGGTCGTTTCTCCGGTGGCAGTCACGGTTTCGTCGTCGGCCACATCACCCCAGAAGCCTTCCTCGGTGGCACCATCGGCATCCTTGAAGAGGGCGATCAAATCACCATCGACGCCGTCAACAACCGCATCGACGTGAACCTAACTGCCGCAGAAATTGCTAACCGCAAAGCCGCCTGGAGCCAGCCCGCGCCGCGCTACACCCACGGCGTCCTGGCGAAATATGCCAAGCTCGTCTCCACCGCCAGCGAGGGCGCCGTGACCGACAAGTATCTGTGATTTCTCGGGGAGCACACGCGCCGTCGCGTGTAGGTTTTGGCACCCTCGCCGGAACCTAGCTCGTGCCACAGAAAAACGAAAGGATCCCATCGGCACGCCGCACATCCCCGCGAAAGCCCATCCAACAATTGCCAGCCTCCTGGAAATCCGGTCCCAACTCCAGTGTCCGCGCAGCGGCGGCGGCCCTTGCTGCTTCTCGCCGACTTCCTTGAGGAAGTAGAGTCAGAATTACCACACGATAATCCGGAAATGTGAATGCGTGAGGCCTGACCCGAATCTCTCTTAAAAAGAAGGACTTCCAGCGGAAGGCTGCTTCTGTCTTTTCACCGGAGGTGGGGCCGTGCGGTGCGGGGTGAGCTATTTTGCGATACCCCGCGCCGCATGGGCCAAGGGCGGGGGATGGCTGGGGTTGAATGCAGATGGCGGATTGAAGCCACGGTCGCCGCCGCTTGCAGATGACGGCCCGAACCATGCTTGCCCAGCCGACTACGCCCGCCCCGCCGGTTGCGGATTGTCTTTTGCGAAGTCCGGTGAAAGCCGGATTTTGCGAACGCAAAACCGATAGGTGCTCTTTGCCACCGCCGTTAGCGCCCGGAGGTGGCCGCGCGAGCCTCCGATGTGGACGCCACGAAAGACGTTCCCGAAGCGCCTTCCTTGCAGCGCCGCTGCGGGAATCTTGCGGGGGGCCGGCGGCATGGTGTGTGAGTGAGTGGCAACGAACGGCAAGCACGATGCCGCAGGCCGGGGCGCGGAGTTTCTTCGGCAGGGCGGTGGGCGGCGAAGCGGAGCGGAACCGTGGGCAGGCGGGCACCGCCTCCCGGCTGGCCGTGCGGGGTGCGCCGGGCGGAGGATGCGAGTGATAACGAGCCTAACATGCGGCTGGCGCGGGAGCTGCACAGGCCGGAGGGCACTTGTGACTGCTTCGGGAATGCGGACGTGCGTGAAGGCATGGAAGGACCCTTTGGGAGCCCCCATGAAGGTGGCGGGCACTCCGCATTACCCCGCGCACGTTACATGTTCCCGCAGGACTTAGCAGCTCGTGTGACAGACCGCCAGTGGGATGTTTGGCGGTGCGGAGCGACGATCTTGGAGGGAGTTGTTAGATATAGTGGAGGGTGGCTTTAGTCGAGGTTTCTTGCGCCGGTTTCATTCAGGCGAACATCAAGTGAGCCGTTGACAACAAAGTCTTCTCTTTCTGGATACACTTGAAAGCGAATAAGTCCAAATCGGCCTTCAGCGGTTTTGAAAGCATAAGTCGCTTGAAGTCCTCCACGCCATTTGGAATCACCTTTTCGCGCTCCATATTCAAAGCTTTTCTGGTATCCTACACTGGGCGCAATGGGGGCATAATATTCACCTAGGGTTCGCCGCAAAATAAATGATCAAACTCTAGGGCTGATCATGTAATTCCACTCACCGTGGAAATCAGCTCGTTGGATCGAGATCGCAGCCAGTT
>JAYVEJ010000548.1:0-3817 GCA_043748885.1 Luteolibacter sp.
AGTGCGCTGTCACGCACCGGTCCTTTGGGAAATGAATACGCGTAGTTCAGTGCCGCCACTGGATTCTGGCTGGTCCAGGTGGGCATCAGCTCACGCATCCCGTCGCTCTGGGCTTTGTCACTGTCCTGTTGTTTGAGAAACTCTGCCGCAGCCGCTAGATCCTTGCGGGCGAGATCCTGCACCACGTCGGGGATCAGTCCGTCCTTGGCATCACCCGCTGCCATCATCCCCACTTGCTTGGCTGCGGCGACTGGATCGGTGTTAGAAAGTCCACCGATGGCCGATGCCAATGCCTCGGCGCGAACATCCGCAGGCAGCGTGCGGATCCAAGATTGGGCATCGACGAAATCGAGTGCACCGTACTGGGCAGCCACCGAGCGATAAGCCCCCGCACGGTCGCCCTCATCCATCTGGCCGATCATTTCCGCAGCTTTGCGTGGATCGCTCTTCGCCACCTCGCCGATGACGGAACTCATGGCAGAACCCTTGTCAGTGGTTAGAGAAGCCGCCCACGCCAGAGCAGCAACGGGGTCTTGGCGAGCCCACTCGCTGGCGATGATCGAGGCTCCGTTTTGACCTCCACCGGGGCCACGACCGCCCATCATTCCCATCATCCCGAACTCGCGTGGATTCTCCTGATAGTATTTCGCGGCGTTCGCCGGATCCACGCTGGCCCAGCTTTGGAGAATGGTCGGGCGCACAAAGCCACCGGCCATCCCCATGGTGTTAGAAAACGCCATCGCCGCCGTAGGATCGACTTCAGACCACCGCCCGAAAAGCAGGATCGACGCCATGATCCGCTCGTTCATCGGCAGATTGTCGAGCTTGGTCGCCTCCTCGGCGAGCTGCTCAGGAGTGAGGCGGGCGTAAAATTCTAGCAGCGCCTGAATGCGGTTAGAATTGCCCGGCATCTTGGCAATTTGGTCCGTGCTCCCAGCACGCACCTTTTTCGTCGGCTCGGCAGCGGCCGCCTCGTGGCGGCTTGACGAACGCGTCCGCTGGCCAGCCTCCTCAAGCGCCGGTTCTGGTGCGCCCGAGCCAGCACTTTTTCCAGAAAGATAGCCGCCAGCAGCACCCACCACCAACGCAGCGACAGGGAGAATCCAGGGATTTTTCATAATTTTAATGAGAGTGGTGTCAAAAACCGCCTTATCGCTCGATGGTTGCGCAGTTTCTTCCGGCGCAGATTGTTAGATTGCCCTCGCCTCCGCTAGACAAAAGTTTTCACAGCCTTGACATTTTCAGGCTCATAAGTGATTCACCTGCATGGCCAAGAAATCAGCACCCATCAAAGACAAACTCAACAAGACCCAGATCCTCGATCAAATCGCCGAGAGCGCAGAACTCAGCCGCAAGCAAGTGGCTGCCGTCATCGACGGGCTAACCGAAATCATCGAAGCTCACATCAAGAAGAACGCCGTCGGCGAGTTCGTCCTGCCAGGTCTCATGAAGATCAGCACCGTGCGCAAACCCGCAGTCAAGGCGCACAAAGGCATCAACCCTTTCACCAAGGAAGAAGTCATGTTCAAGGCCAAGCCTGCCACCACCGTCGTCAAAGTGCGGCCACTCAAAAAGCTCAAGGACATGGCGCTCTGAGTCTGGACATTTAATCAAGTGACCGTCCATGCGGCTCCCCGGGTCTCCGGTGGAGCCGCTATTTTTTGTGGATGTTAGGGCGGGATTTCACCTCGCGACTCGGTCCGACGACTGAAATGTTAGGAGGGGAATAACCCACTCGGGACGATGGTGAGATGGGTGCTTTTTTATCCGCGTGAGCTGCCCGGAGATCGGCCTCAGCCCGCCCGTTTAATTTACCCAATATGGGTGACCGCTCAAAAAATGGTGCGCACGACAGGACTCGAACCTGAACAGGGTTGCCCCCACTAGAACCTGAAAACAATGGGTTTCATGTAAATAATTGATATCCAGACCCCTATTTTTCGCATTTTTACCTAAATTCTTGCATTTCCGGCAGTTCTTGGCACACATGGGCACACTTTTCCCACCTGCAATGCCAGCCAAATCCGCTCTTGAACCCGTGTTTATTACCACCCGCAACCGCTGGCGTGTCGATGTGCCAGCGACTTTATCCGACAACGGAAAGCGATTGCGGGTCAGCTTCAAAAAACGCCAAGCCGCACGCGACTTCATCGGCAAAATTACAGGGGAAGAACCTACTGCGGTTATCGATCCGCGATTGGCGATGGAGGCGAGCGACGCTCGGGAATTGATCGCCCCTCTCGATCTTGACCTAATCCAAGTCGCCCGCGAATACGTCGCGGCGATGAAAATCTTGGAGGGATCAGGGGGGAAGCTCATTGATGCAGTCAAATTGTTTCGGCAACAATGGCATGATCGCACATCAAGCCAAGCATTTGGTGAAGCCGTGCGTCTTTACTTGGATAGCCGGGCGGACCTTCGAGATTCGACCTTGAAGAGCTACAGCTATACCCTCGAAAGCGTTTTTAAGCCCCTCCATAAATCAAGTCTCGCTGACATCGACACCGGAGATTTTGAAGACATTCTTGCCGGCAAGGGAGGAACAGCAGCGCGAATGCACAAGGCGAACCTCAGCGGGTTCTGGCGATGGGCAAGCAAACCACCGCGTTCGTGGGCTAAGGTCGAAGTCATAGAGGCTTTGGAAACCCCTCGGACGTCAAAAGACAACGACATCACCATTCTCCGCCTCGACGCAGTCCAAGCGCTATTGTCAGCAGCGGAAGCGGAGAGTCACAGTGCGGCATGCGCCTATGCAATCGCGGTATTTGGGGGCGTCCGAATGGCGGAACTGGAAAGGCTCACTTGGGCCGAGGTTCTTCCTGATCATATCGAAATTGGGCGAGATATCGCGAAAAAGCATTCAAGACGTTTGGTCCCGATCTGTCCAACTCTCCGGGCATGGCTCAAAGCTCATCGCGACGGCGCAGAAAAATCTGATTCAATCGTTCCAGCGAATTGGACAGAGGTTTCCAAAAACGTCCGCCGAAGGGCTGGGTGGGCCGTCGAGGCACGCGGCTTGAAAGACCCGCCCAAGCCTACCCGTGGAACCTGGCCGGCGAATGCTCCCCGCCATACGTGCGCGAGTGTTCAAATCGCCACCGGCGCAACACTCGAAGATCTGGTGTTCAAGTTCGGCCACGCTGGCGGGCATGAGGTGCTACGGGCACACTACGTCGCTCGCCTCACGAAGAAAGATGCCTTCGCCATACTTGCGGTCGGGCCCAACGGGACGAAAATCACCTTAAAAAAATCCGCAAAGTAGGAAAATACCGAGTCATGGCACTTATCGACCCGAGACAATCCCGAGAATTGCCATCGACTCACAGGGAGTCGCTGCCGCTGCCGTATGTTCATTATGCAGGGCTCTACAGCACCTTCATCAGGTTCTCTGCCGAAGAAAATGGCGAAACATTTCTCTGCGAGTGTTCGCGGGCAGCAGCCCGAAATTATTCGATTGATCGAATTTCGAGTCTAGGTGGCAGGCCGCCATGGAGCATCCTGGTATTCGGATGCTTGATTGACTTGCCGAGGGTTCACAGCAACACCTGCGGAATCCCCGAATTTTTCACCTCCGCCGACGAAATACTTCCCCATTTGCAATTCAAGGAAGGGCTGTGTCACCGATGCAACCGAGCAGTTCCGTCAATCGACTATGGTTACGAACTCTGTTTCAAGCGCACGACATTCTTCGCACAGCGCTTCGGATTTTACGTGCAGCAATGGCTTTATTCGAAAGGCTTCAACGGCTGGGGAGACCCGATCCCAGAAATATCCACTTCAGGCGAAGTCACGCATCTCCTATCAATTGATGCACTCG
>JAYVEJ010000549.1:0-9830 GCA_043748885.1 Luteolibacter sp.
CCCTCCGCTGGCAGCTCAACCCCGCGCCTGTGGCTAAGCCTTTTCTCCGCGTGCAGATTACCGAAAAGCCGTAGCGGGCTGACACCGGGGCTGTGGGACTCACCGGTAAATGCTGATGAAGAGCGGAATACGGTGGCTGGCGGTGACTCAGAGCGTGGCCATGGGCTGAGGATTTGGCATTCCTCTGGCAGCCCTGATTTTTACTTGCATCTGTAGGTACTGAGACTCATCCCTCCGCCGCAATCAAAATGCAGCCGAGGTCGCCTTTCATCATGAAAAGCGGCACGGGGGAACCGGACTCCTTGGGATAACTTCCCAAGGATGGGGCGCACGGAACGGGTAACCGTTCGCAGGGAGCACTTCCATGCTCTAGCCCGTCAGCTAACCTCGTAGGCGTCAATGGAAGGGTAGAAGTTGCCACTCTCACGGGTGGTGGCGGTTTTCCCTCGCGAAATAACCACCACACATGAATCCAACAGAGAAGCGGGGCAATCGGCTGAAGAATATCTTCATCGGGAAATCTAGGGACATCAATGACCGAGGGATTTTCCACAAAATGTCACTCGTCGCCGTGCTGGCGTGGGTGGGGCTGGGGGCAGACGGACTCTCCTCATCCTGCTACGGCCCGGAGGAATCCATCCGTGCGCTAGGGACTCACATGGCTCTGGCGCCATTCATCGCGCTGGCCACCGTGCTGACGATTATCATCATTTGCGCGAGCTATTCACAAATCATCGCCTGCTTTCCTGGTGGCGGTGGCGGCTATCTGGTCGCGAGTAAATTGCTGTCACCCACGGCGGGGGTGATCTCCGGCTGCGCCCTGATCGTAGATTATGTTTTAACGATTGCGCTCTCGATTTCTAGCGGAGCAGACCAACTATTCTCGGTGCTTCCTGCGCATTGGCTGCCTTGGAAACTGTATGCGGCCCTGGTGGCGACCCTGGCTCTGACGGTGCTGAATCTACGGGGGGTGAAGGAATCTGTGATGGTCTGGGCACCGATCTTTTTCCTGTTTCTCGCGACGCATGGCTTCGCCATCATCTACGGATTTTGCACGCATTTTGGTAACGCCTCGGCCGTATTCGCGAACACTTCGCACGAGCTGGCCGAATCCCACTCAAGTCTCGGAACCGCAGGAATTTTACTGCTGCTGCTCAAAGCCTACAGCCTAGGTGCAGGTAGCTACACCGGGATCGAAGCCGTCAGCAACGGCCTACCGATTCTGCGGGAACCCCGGGTGGCGACAGGGAAGCGCACCATGGTTTATATGGGCGTCTCCCTTGCATTAATGGTGGGCGGGCTGCTGTTTTCTTACCTGCTTTTCCACACAAAGCCGGAGGATGGCAGGACGCTAAATGCCATCCTATTCGACCAAATCACCGCGGCTTGGCCTGGTAGCACGGGTCACACCTTCGTGGTGGTAGCGATGACCTCGGCAGCAGTGCTCTTGTTCATCGCAGCGCAAACGGGCTTCCTCGATGGCCCACGAGTGCTCGCGAACATGGCACTGGACCGTTGGTTTCCGGCACGTTTTGCCTCGTTGAGCGACCGCTTCGTGGCTCACAACGGGATTTTACTGATGGGCGGCGCAGCCTTTATCCTCATCATGGTCTCGCGTGGATCGGTGGCGTGGTTGGTGGTGTTATACAGCATCAACGTTTTTATCACCTTCTCACTGAGTCAGCTCGGCATGATCCGCCACTGGTGGAATGACCGTGCCACGGAATCTGCCTGGAAACAGAAATTGGCCATCAACACCATCGGGTTCGCCCTGACTGCGACGATCCTCGTCGCACTCAGCATCATCAAATTTCACGAAGGGGGTTGGGTTACAATCGTCGTCACAGGCTTGTTGATCGCGGTCGCGTTTTACATCCGCAGCCACTATCGCCGAACCCATTTGAGCTTGGCTCGCTTGGACGATCTCATCGAGCCCTTCCTCGCTGACGGGGAGTCGAAAAACCACCCCCCCAGCCCAATTGATCGGAAGGCGAAAACGGCCGTCATCTTTGTCAATGGTTTCAATGGTCTGGGAGTTCACACCACACTCGGTGTCTTCAGGATGTTTCCCGGAGTTTATAAAAATTATGTATTTGTAGAAATCGGCATTGTCGATGCAGGGAATTTTAAGGGCGAAGAAGAACTCGCCCATCTGGAGGAACACGTCGGCAGTGATGTCCGCAAATACGCCGAGTGCATGAGAGCACGTGGCATCCAAGCGGAGGCCCGCAGTGTGATCGGTCCAGAGATTCTTAGCACCGCATTTGCCATCGGCTGCGAACTCGCGGAAATCTACCCAAACACGACTTTCTTCGGCGGGCAACTGGTCTTCGAGCAGGAAACCTACATGACGCGGCTGTTACATAACTTCACGGTATTCGGCATGCAGCGAGAGTTTTTCCGAAAAGGGATGCCGTTCTTTGTCCTGCCAATCAGGGTCTGAGCACTCTCACAAAAGGGGTCGTTTTGTTCATCATTCCAAGATTCGGGTCGGGTTGCGCATTTCAATATTTCCAGAGTTTTACGCCGCACAGGGCTGGACTTCCTTGCGAATGGCTTCGCCTTTTTCGCGGTCGGCGCGCATGAATTCGTAGTCAAGTTGGAGCTGCATCCACATGCCCGGGGTGATGCCAAAGAAGGCGCTCAGACGAAGGTCGTATTCGGGCTTACAGCGGCGTTTGCCTTGTTTCATCTGGGTGAGGTGGGGCGCGGGAATGCGGCAGCGGCGGGCGATCTCAGCTTGGGACAGGCTGGATTGCTCAAGCGTTTCGCGGAGGGTCTCGGCGAAGAAGTTGAGCAGTGGGATGAGTTGCGGTTTCTGTTTCATGGCGGTGGTTTAGTGATAGTTGGTGGCCGGGGTCCTCTCGACGAAGTCGTTGTAGAATCGAGGACTTAATCAAGAGGACCGTTACCCTTGTCGGAGGATGAAAGGTCGGCTCGGCAAAGCCGAAGGCATCACCGCCACCGCCCACAAGCTCGTCAGCATCCGCTACACCCTGATCGCAAACGCCGCCACCTACGACGAAAGCCAAGCCTTCCCCGTCAAGCCCGCCACCCAGCAGAAACAGCTCCAAACCCTCGCCAAAAAACTCGGCCTCCAAGTCCTCCCCAACCCTGCAGTGACAACAAGGTAGTCAAGAGGACGAACCCAAATGGCACCGAACTTACGGGTCCGGTAGTGTCGAATTATAAAGTCTGGGCGGCATGGCCAAGCCAGTGGTAGTGGCGGGCGGGCAGGTCGCCAATCGGTGATCCGCGATAAAAAAACGAATGAGGGATCGCTCCCTCTTTCGTGATATATAACAATCTGCCGGGCTCGAATTACCTGCGGCGGCGCACCAGGCACAACAGTCCGAGACCACTAAGCAGCGTGGCGGATGGCTCGGGAATCGCTGTTAAAGTGCCATATTGAGCACTAGAACCTGCGACGAAATTGAAATTGTCAGCAAAAGTGCCCACATTTGCACTGTCTTTTTTGAGAACGCCTTTAGTCCATAGGAGTTGGTAGACACCCAGCGCATCAGCCCCGCCGTTTCCATTCACACCGTCCCCTGTCCAGTGGGTAAAACCGCTTGCAGCCAAATTCCCACAAACCCGGATGCCAAAGCCCTGGATTCATTGTTAAACTTCCGCCCGCAGAAATATCAATGGCTGCAGTCCCCGCGTGAGCGGCCCATCCATCGGCGACCCAGAAGGCTTGGGCTGCAACAGAACCGAGTGAACCGATATTCAGTGTGGCAATCTGACCCGCATCTGAAGAATTGAGCCCCCCCAAGCTGAATCTCGCCGGCAACAGTCCAAGAGCCATTTGCAAGAAAAGACCGTTCAGCGGAACTTCCAGCGATTTGGAATCCTTTTTTGCCTTAGATCCCTTGCCAGTATTGAATTATTTTGGGTCAGTGCCATTCGGGCGTCTGAGACGTGGAACCCGCGATCTGCTTTGAATCCCCTCCGTGGGGCCATGTCGCCACAGATACCGTTAGCTTTGATTCGCTATCGCTCACCCCTCGCGGGGTTCTCCTCTGGAGACTCTCTGTCCGCTGCGCTCCCATTCCCGGTTCTGGCGCTTGAAACTTCGACACATGCTCAGGTTCTAAGACTCCGCCGTGTCCACCCTCACACATCGTGCGCGGAGGAAAGCCCATCAAAACTCTAGAGTTCATGGCGTGTGACAAACTCGCCAATATTTCGGCCCTTCGCGGCATGAAGCTCGAAGAGCTAATGCTCTGGAAAACCCACGTTGAAGAGCTATCTCCACTTGCTGGAATGCCTATTAAAAAGCTCTTGATCTTCGGAGCGCGGGTGAAAGACCTGTCGCCCTTGAAGGGAATGCCGCTGGAATCACTTTGGGTCGGAGCAACCTCTGTAACCGACTTCACCCCTCTCAAAGGGCTGCCTTTGAAAGACCTCAGTCTCTATTCTTCCGAGGCAACAGACTTATCAGCGTTGGCGGGAATGCCACTTGAAAGATTAAAACTGGGCGTGGTTGATTCCGGCAAAATCACGGACCTCACGCCCCTCAACGGCATGAAGTTGAAGTCCCTGGATGATTTGGAAGCCAATACCGTCACCAAGGGCATGGAGGTCATTCGCGATATGAAGTCGCTTGAAGAGATCAACCGGCAAACTCCAAGTGAGTTTTGGAAGGAGTTTGACGAATGCAAGTTAAGCCGGGAAACGAATGTCGAATCTGCGGAACCTGACCGTCCGGCTACCGTTCCCAAGTCGAAATTAAAATGAGCATTACACCCCTAACCCAGCCGTCGATGGGCCACCCTTGGTAGCCGCCAGCAAACTCAAGACGTTGGACCGAATTTTACCGTGATGCGCTTGTATAGATTGTGGGAGACCGAATCATTTATGTCGTCAGGGACAAGGCGACCAGATAGTCGTCTGCTAAACTGCTAGAGCGAGCTTCGAGGACGGTGCCGCCAGCCCTTTCATTTCCTCACGCACGATCCGGTCCTCCTTCATTGGGCGACAGTTGCAGAGTGCACCAATCGCTACGGATTTGCAATGCGAGGGAGTATTGTGCGAGGGGATTGAGAATACCCAAACGCCTGATTTCCCTCCAGTTTCAAGCGTTGAGCGCTCCCGGCACAGGGTCTGCGAAAGGGATGGTCGAAACCGCGACTGCGAATCTCGTCGTCGCAACTTGAACTAACCTCACAACCCACACGCGTATGAAAAACCGAAATTTGACTCACTGGGCGCTGCTGATTTCCATGCTAGCCAGTCCGCTTGCCCTCGCCGAGAAACCCGCAGACAAGACCACTCCAGAACGGAAGGCCATCTTGACGGATAACAAAACGCCGGTGGCGTTAGATGCGACCGTGGTCGAGGAAAAAGTCGTGGTCGTGCCAGCTACACTGCCGGTCAAGCAAGGGTCGCTAACCGATCTAATCGGCGACAGCGTTTCATTCACGACTTTGAAGGCGGCTCTGAAAGCGACGGGACTGGACGTGACGCTCGGGCAGAAGGGCGTATACACCGTCTTCGCTCCCACCGACGAAGCCTTCGACAAACTGCCTGCTGGCACGCTGGGCAAGCTGATGCTCCCTGAAAACAAGGAGAAGCTGCGCTCGCTGTTGCTCTATCACGTCGTCCCCGGCCAAATGCTGGCGGTGGACCTGAAGGACGGCCAAGTCACCACGTTGAACGGCGAAAAAGTGAAAATCAAAGTGGATGACGGCAAAGTCGAAATCGACCAAGCGAAGGTCTTCAGTACCGACGTGATGGCGAACAACGGCGTGATGCATTCCATCGGCACCGTGATGATTCCAAAGTCGCTCGAAGGCTTCTCCGGCCTCGACAGGTAACTCGACCTGCGGCTCCTAACAGCACCTGTGGCGACCGCCGCAGGTGCTTTTTTGTCTCGCGCTATTTCATTCCCATCCATTCCTCAGGTTTATCCTTGCGCGGAGGGGGTTGCCGGGAAGAATCCGCGCCCCGCGCCGCGGTTCCACCCCATGAGCGAACTCACGACATTTTCCAAAAACGCCAGCGTCGAGCAGGTCGGCGAAGTCCTGCGTGATCACCAATCGTTCGTGCTGATCAGCCACGTTCGCCCGGACGGCGACGCGATCGGCTCGCAGCTTGCACTCGGATTTTCCCTGATAGCAGCGGGAAAAACGGTCTATCTGGTCAATGAGGATGGACTGCCGGACAATCTGGCATTTCTAGCAGGCTCGGAAAAAATTGCGCTGCCACCCGCCGCGCCGTTCGAGGTGGAGGTGGCCATCGCGCTCGATACTGCGACGAAGCCTCGGCTCGGCGAGGCCGCGCTCAACGCCGCTTCGAAGGCGAAGATCTGGCTCAACATCGACCACCACATTTCTAATCCGGGCTATGGCGATCTCAACCTGATCGACCCGACCAGCCCGGCGACTGGCCAGATTCTCTATCAACTCATCACCTCGCTCGGCCTGCCGCTGCCTGCGGAAACACGCGATGCAATCTACGTCGCCGTTTCTACCGACACTGGCTCATTCCAATATCCATCCACCACGGCGGCGACTTATGAGATGGCAGCCGACTTAATCCGCCGCGGGCTGGATGTGGGGACGATCAATTCTCTGACTTACGACAACTATCCGTTCCGTCGCGTCGAGTTGACGCGAGCGCTGCTCAACACGCTGGAACTCTCGCCCGACGGACGTGTGGCCCACTGGGAGTTGCGGGACCAAGTGCGCATTGATCTCGGGTTAATGCCGGAGGACAGCGAGGGGCTGATCGACATCATCCGCGCGATCCGCGGGGTGGAGCTTGCGGTGTTTTTCGAAGAGCTGGTGGATGGAAAAATCCGGGTCTCGATGCGCTCGAAGGACCGCCGAGTGGACGTCTGCCAAATCGCCCTGGAGTTCGGCGGTGGTGGCCACACGCTGGCTGCGGGGATCCGCATGAGCGGGCCGCTGGCAGTGGCGAAGTCGCTGGTGTTAGACGCGATCCGCCGCCGAATCGAGGCAGCCGGACTTTAAACTTTGAACCCCATTTATGAGAGACAATTCCAAGGATTTTGACGGCCCGAGCGGCGTACTATTGATCGACAAGGCGGAAGACATGACATCGCATGATGTGGTGGCGATCGCCCGTCGCGCCCTGAATACCAAGAAGATCGGCCACTGCGGCACGCTGGATCCGATGGCCACCGGGCTGCTGATGTTAGTCATCGGCCGCGCCACCAAGATCCAAGATTTGCTAATGAGCGAGGACAAACAATATGTGGGCACGCTCACGCTCGGCTCGACCACCAGCACGCAGGACCGCCAGGGTGATACGTTAGAAACGAAGCCTGTCGGCGATTACAGCAAGGAGCAAATCCACGCGGTCTTCGATGGCTTTATGGGCGACTTCGAACAAATCCCGCCGATGGTTTCCGCGATCAAGAAGGACGGCGTGCCGCTCTACAAGCTGGCTAGAAAAGGCATCGAGGTCGTCCGCGAGCCGCGCAAAGTGCATATCACTTCTTACGAGGTGACGCGCATCGAGCTGCCGGAAGTGGACTTCATCGTGAACTGCTCGAAGGGCTTTTATGTGAGGACGTATGCCCACGACATCGGCGAGAAACTCGGCTGCGGAGGGCACCTCAGTGCGTTGCGGCGGACGCGATCCGGGAAGTTCACCCTCGACCGGGCGGTGCCGGTGATGGACCTGAAAACCACCCCGCGGGAAGACTTGCTCAAGGCGATGGTTTCGCTAGCGGAGATCTCGCTGATGCGCGGGGCGTGAGGAGGGTTGACCTTCGGGTCAACCCGGGTGGACTGAAAGTCCACCCTCCTCAAACGTCCTCCGCCATCTCCGTTTCCTCCACGGCTGGCATCAGCTTGCGGAAATGCACTTGACCCACGCGGCGACCATCGGTGCTAGTCACCCGCGCTTCGTAGCCGAGGACTTCCACTGTTTCCCCGACTTCGGGGAAGCGTTGCAGTTGCTGCGTGAGATAGCCACCGACGGTGGTGACTTCGCCGCTTTCGAGAAAAAGTTCCGGGACGTGGCCGGCCAAGTCGTTGAGAGTCATTGCACCTTCTATGACGAACTCCTCGTGGTTGACCCGAGTGAACGACGAGCGCTCGTTGTCGAACTCGTCCTGGATGTCGCCGACGAGTTCTTCCATGACGTTATCGAGAAATACGATGCCGACGGGCGTGCCAAATTCATCGACGGCCATGGCGAGGTGGGCGTGCTCGCGGAGGAAAAAGGTGAGCAGCGTGTCTAACGGCATGGTGTCCGGGACGATTTTCAACTCGCGCTTGATCCGCATGAGGTCGGGATCGGGATCTTTGATCAGCTTGAACAAGTCCTTGATGTGAATGAGGCCGATCGCTTGGTCGAGGTGACCTTTGACTAACGGGAACCGGGTGTGCTTGCTGCGCATCGCGATTTCCAAAACTTTGTCAAACGGCTGATCTGCATCGAGGATGACCACCTTGTTGCGAGGCGTCATGACATCGCGCACCCAAAGTTCATTGAGGCCGAGGGCATTGATGAGGATCTCACGCTCAGTCTCGGTGACCTCCTGGGTTTTTCCGCTCTGGGTGACGAGCACGGCGAGCTCCTCCGCCGAGTGGCTTTGCTCGCCTTCGGTGATCGGATCGATCCGAAAAATGTTCCTCAACATCCAGTTCGCAGTGCCGTTGAAGAAGACGATGACCCAGTTGAAGGTCTTGAAAAACAAGTGCAGCGGAGCCACCGTCGCCATCGTCACGGGAACCGACTTGCGGATGGCGATCGACTTGGGGACCAACTCGCCGACTACGACATGGAGGAAAGTGAACGACGCATAGGCCAAGATCAGTGAAGTCCAGTAAATGCCAATTTCCGGCATGCCGGTGATTGCTAGAACCGGGTAGACTAGGGCTTTTACGAAGGGCTCGCCGAGGAATCCGAGGGCAAGCGAGGAAATGGTGATGCCGAGCTGGTTAGCTGATAGATAACCGTCGAGGTGGTTCACCACATGCAGCGCGAGCTTGGGATCGGTACCGCTTTCTTTGGCCAGCGATTCGAGTTGGCTTGGGCGGACTTTGACGATGGCAAACTCGGAGGCGACGAAAAAGCCGTTGAGCAGCAGGAAGAAAACGATCCCGAAGATGTAGAGCAGCGATTGCCCGAGCGACGGGAATTCGTGCGCACCAGCGACGGCCAAGAAATGGGTGACGGGTTCGAGGATCACGGCGTCAGAGTTTTTCGTAAACCCCCTGGTCGCGGCGTTGGAGGATCGTGAACCCAGCTTTCTTAGCATCGCTCACGGAGAGCGGCTTGGTCACGGCCGGGGTGTTGATTCGGGAAATGACTTTTTTCACCGGACTCTTGCACAACGGACAGACTACCAATGGAGTCCGGTCGATGGGGCGTCTGAGTTCGAATCCACGGGCACAGACGCGGCACGAATGCTCAGGGTCATCCGGTGCTTCGGCAACATATTCGTAAATTGGCATAAAAACGACGTGGGCACGGGAGAACTCCGACCCACGTCAAAAGTAGCGCAAAGCGTGCCAGCTTACCAACTCGACTTGGTCACGCCTGGGAGCATCCCGGCGGAAGCAAGCTCGCGGAAGGTAATCCGGGAAAGGCGGAAGCGGCGCAGGAATGCCCGGCGACGACCGGTGATCTCGCAGCGGTTCACCAAGCGGGTCGGGCTCGCATCGCGCGGCAGCATGGAAAGGCCGACATAGTCTTTCGCAGCCTTGAGCTTGAGACGGAGTTCAGCGTATTTCTCGACAGTTTCTTTTTTGCGCGCGTTGCGGGCGATCCAACTTTTCTTAGCCATAATTCGGGGCGCAGGTGTTAAGGGATGAGCGGGGGGTTGCAAGCCCAAAGTCGCCGATTCCCAG
>JAYVEJ010000550.1:0-26425 GCA_043748885.1 Luteolibacter sp.
CTCAGCGGGCACCGCCCGAAGCGCCGCCAGCCGCCGAGCCGACCGCCGCACCCATGGCAGCCCCTTGGTCCGCACCGTCTGACGTATGACCCACCGCGAATGAACCGGAGCAGTTAGAAAAGGCGAATGCCGAGGCGAGGCTGATAATGGAGATGATGGTTGTTTTCATGGGCGTGGGAAGATTGCCTATCCTTGATTCAAACGCGGGACAATTCAACTGATATAATGGCAAGCATTTCCTCGGAACCCAACGGCACTCTGAAGTCCGCCCGCTATTTTTTCCGAGTTGGCACTTCATCGGACGAAGGGTCCCTGACTAGCTTGCGGCATGACGCTCGAAATCTCCACCCCGGCCCTGTTATTTCCCGCGATTAGTTTGCTGTTTCTGTCCTTCACTAACCGTTTCCTTCACCTCTCGGCGTTGATCCGCAGCCTTCACCGGGATTGGCTAGAGCAAGGCGACGCGATCCTGCGGGCGCAGATCGAGAACCTCAAGCGGCGGCTCTCGTTGATTCGGACGATGCAACTCTTCGGCGCGATGAGCTTATTCCTGTGCGTGATTTCGATGCTCAGCGTGAGCGGCGGCTATCAGATCCTGGCAGTCGGCACCTTCCTGTTAGCACTGGGGCTGATGGCGGTATCGCTCGGCTGCTTGATCTACGAGGTCTGGATTTCCGGCGGGGCATTGCGGATCCTTTTGAATGCGGTGGAGGATGACCACCGGTCGTGGCCTTGATTTGGCCCGCTGACCCTAGACATTCTTGTTGTGAAATGACTTTGTTTGATCAATTGGATCATGGGAAAAATAAAATGCGTCTCATCTAAATTTGTTCTTGCGAGGTCGTGGGTCGGCTGGTAGTTCTCCCGCGTCGCAAGACAAGGCGGTCCGACTGAGATGCCTCCCGGGTTAATGGGTTTTTCCTAGGGGGATGATCAGCCGGGCCGCTTCTTTTTTATCCATTTTTGGTCCCTTACGGGGGAGCGAAGACTTGCGGAAAATTCGATTTCCTCAATCTAGGTAGATTTGCTACGACGCGCACATGAAATTGATTCGGTTCGGTGACGAGGGGCGTGAGGAGCCGGGAGTTCTGCTAGCGGATGGCCGCAGAATCGACGCGAGCGGGGAATTTAACGATTACGACGAGGGCTTTTTCGCGATGGGTGGCCTTGAGTCTCTGGCCGAATGGGTGGAGGACGGCTGCCCGGGCGGGAGCGAGGTGGACCCATTGGTGCGCCTCGGTCCGCCGATTGAACGGCCTTCGAAGATCGTCTGCATCGGGAAAAATTATCTCGAACACGCGAAGGAGTTAGGCGAAGGGATTCCCACTGAGCCGTCGATTTTCATGAAGGCCAGCAGCGCTTGGAGCGGGCCGACTGACGACGTGATCATTCCCCGCGGCTCGACGAAGTTGGACTACGAAGTGGAACTCGCGGTCATCATCGGCCGCACGGCGTCGTATGTGGATGAGCGCGAGTCGATGGACTATGTGGCTGGCTACTCGACGTTCTGTGACTTTTCCGAGCGGGCTTTTCAAAAAGAAATGGGTGGGCAGTGGACCAAGGGGAAAAGTGCCGACAGCTTCGCGCCGATGGGACCCTGGATGGTGACGGCGGATGAGGTGAGCGACCCGCAAGGGCTGCGCTTGTGGTGCAAGGTCAATGGCGAGCTGCGACAAAATAGCTGGACCGGCGACATGTCATTTTCCGTTAGACAACTGATTTGTTATGTCAGCCGCTTCATGACGTTGCTGCCCGGCGACGTGGTGGCGACGGGCACTCCGAGCGGGTGCGCGATGGGAATGAACCCACCTCGCTACTTGCAAGCGGGCGATTTTGTGGAATGTGGGGTCGAGGGTTTGGGCGAACTTGCGCAACGCGTCGTGGCGCTCCGGTAAGATGAAAGCACCATTTTTACGATTCCAGCGGCATTTGCATCCATGGCCGAAGCCGCGGGGCGGGCCGCATTATTCGGTGTGTCATTTTTGCGACACGCTGCACGAGATGGCGTCGTTGCCCGAGGGCATGGCCGCACGTTGCAAGTGCTGCGGCGCGGTCCTCTATCAGAATCGGCCAGCCTCGTTGGTCCGTGCCACGGCGTTTTCCGTCACCGCGCTCATTCTGATGGTCGTCGTGCATTCGTTTCCGTTTTTGGTGATGGATGCGGCGAGTATCCGGACCTCATTGAATTTGGTTTCTGCGGCGCTCGCGCTGATCCACCAAGGCAGCCCGATTCTGGGCTTGGCGCTGGGGCTTTTCACCATCGTCACGCCGCTGTCGATGGCCGGGGGATTGATCTACGTTTGTGGGCCGCTGATGTTTGGGCGGATGGCACCGGGCGCGTCCCAAGTGGTTAAATGGATGGGCAAGACCGAGCCGTGGAACATGATCGAAGTCTTCTTGTTAGGCGTGCTGGTCAGCCTGTTGAAACTCGGAAAAGTCGCGGACGTCCACTTCGGAATCGGCTTCTGGGCATTTGGCGCGTTGATGCTCTGCATGGCCGCAGCGGTGGCGAGCATCGACCGCAACGAGCTGTGGGATCGGCTGGAGGTGGCGAAATCATGAGTGAACCACTCCCTCGCGCCTTCCACGTCGGCTTGGCTGGATGCCACACTTGCGGCAAAGTTTCACCGGTCACCCTCGGCGACTGCCCGCGCTGCGGTGAGCATTTGCATTTGCGCAAGCCGGATAGCATCCAGCGCACCATCGCCCTGATGATCGCGGCGGTGGCGCTTTACATTCCCGCGAATCTGCTCCCGATCATGACCGTCGTGGAGCTTGGCGAAGTCACGGAAAACACCATCATCAGCGGGATGATGACCTTCTGGCGACAAGGAGCCTATCCAATCGCGATCGTTATTTTCACCGCCTCCATCCTCATCCCGATGCTGAAAATCATCGCGCTCACTTGGCTTTGCCTCGCCGCTACCGGGAAAACCCACCCGTCGCCGGGCATGTTAGGAAAAATCTACTGGTTCACCGAACTGCTAGGCCGCTGGTCGATGGTCGATATCTTCGTCGTCGGGATTTTGGTGGCGCTGGTGCAACTCGGCAATTACATGACCATCACGCCCGGCCCCGGTGCGCTTGCATTCGCCGGGGTGGTTGTGCTTACCATGTTCGCAGCGATGAGCTTCGAGCCTCGGCTCCTTTGGGATCGCCTCGAAATCCTCGGCATCGATCCTTCACCCCCTAACAAAGCAGAACCTTGAGCGATCCCGAAACGTCACCCTCCCCACCCGCCGCCACTCCGGAATACCGCGCGGCGCAACGCTGGAACATCGTCTGGGTCGTCCCCATCCTCGCGCTTATCATCGGCGGCTGGATGATCTATCGGAACCTCAGTTCGCGCGGCCCCGTTGCCCAAATCGTCTTCGACACCGCGGACGGTCTCGCTGCCGGGAAAACCGAAGTGAAGTGCCGCTCGGTCCGCGTCGGCTTCGTCAAGGAGGTGAAACTTGCCTCCGATTTGAAATCCGTCCTCATCAACGTCGAACTCGATCCCGACTACGAGAGCCTACTGCGCCGGGGCACTCGTTTCTGGGTGGTGCGGCCACGGGTCTCGACCACCGACGTTTCCGGGCTGGGGACATTGCTCAAAGGCGAATATGTCGAACTGGATCCGGGTCCACAAAATGGCGACCGTTCTTCTAACTTCGTCGGCCTTGAAAAGCCGCCTGCCACCAACCGCGACGTTCCTGGCCGCCGCCTTGTCCTCACCGCCGAGCAGGCCGGCTCCCTCGTCGCCGGCTCGCCGATTTATTACCGCGGTTTCGAGGTCGGTCGGATCGAGAGCCGCATCCTCGACGTCGAATACAAACGCGTCACCTACGATGCTTTCATTCGCGAGGAATACAGCGGCTTGGTGAAGCAAAATACGCGCTTTTGGAACACCAGCGGCATCGACATCAGCGCAGGCTCGGACGGCTTTAAACTCCGCACCCCCTCCTTCCAAGCCATGTTTTCCGGCGGTGCCACCTTCGATGTCCCCGAGGGCACCGCCCCGGGCGATTCCGTCGCCGACGGCAAGATCTTTACCCTTTTCGAAGACGAAGACGCCGCCACCGGTTCCACCTTCAATCCCACTTTGAAATTCGTCCTGCTCTTCGACCAATCCGTCCGCGGCTTGGCCAAACGCGCTCCCGTCGAGTTCCGCGGCATCCCGATTGGCCGCGTTGCCGATATTTCCTTTGACTATCTCGCCGCCGCCGAAGACTCCCGCATTCCCGTGCTGGTGGAAATCGACCCCTCGCTGCTGCGTCCCGACGCCGCCGAAAAAATCGTCAAACCTAACGGAGATTTCCTCAAAGATCTCGTCAGTCGCGGGCTCCGTGCCTCGCTCAAAACCGGCAGCTTCCTCACCGGCTCGCTGTTCGTGGACCTCGACTACTACAAGGACGCGCTCCCCGCCGAGATGGGCAAAGTCGGCGAATATCCCACCCTGCCGACCGTCTCCGGCGGCTTGGCCCAGCTCACCGCCGTCCTCGATAAACTCAGCCTTGCCGCCGACACCGTCATGAAAAAAATCGGCACCGCCGCCGATGAGGCGTCCACCACCATGGCCGACAGCCGTCAGACCTTGAAGGAAATCGAGCAAACTGCCGCCGCCCTCCGCAAGACCCTCGATTCCCCGGAATTCACCAAGATCCCTGCCGACCTCCGAGTCACCCTCGCTGCCTTGGAAAAATCCGTCAACAGCGTCGGTCCCGACGGAGCCGTCCAAGGCGATCTCCTGCGCACTCTCGACGAACTCCGCGCCTCGCTGCGCGCCATGAAATCCTTGATGACCACCATCGATGATAAGCCGAACTCGCTGCTCCTCGGCCGCGACTCGTCCGGCAATCCCATCCCCCAAGCGCCCAAAGGCAAACGCTGAACTTCCATGAACCGACTTCTCCTCCTCCTAGCCGCTGTCCTCGTCGCTGGCTGTGCCCAGCCTAACAAAACTTACTACGTTCTCACCGCCAGCGGCCCCGTGCCGTCCGGCGGCGGCATCGGCATCGGCGTCGGACCCATCACCCTCGCCGAGTATCTCGACCGCCCCAACCTCGTCACCCAAGAAGCGCCCAATCAACTCGGCGTCGCCGAGGACCACCGCTGGGCCGGCGATCTAACTGCCTCCATTGCCCGCGTCACCGCCGCCAACCTCGGGCGCCAACTTCGGACCGGCAACGTCCGCACCTACCCCTGGCAGACCGACAGTGAGATCAGCTATCAGGTCACTCTCGACATCCGCCAACTCCACAGCGAGACCGACGGTTACGCCGTCATCGAAGCCGGCTGGCGCGCTTACTCGCTCCCCGACCGGCACCTCAAAGCCTCCAAAACCTTCACCGCCCGCGAGCCACTCGAGTCCGCCGGCTACAACGCCAGCGTCGCCGCCCAATCCCGCCTGCTAGAACGCCTCGCAGAAAACATCGCCGCCAGCCTACGCTAAGGGGGATGAATGTGGCAGCACGCCTCCTGTCCGAAATTCCCCTTACCCCATGAATAACCCACCCATTCATCCCGCCATCACAATCGGCCATGTGCATCTCAAAGTGGCCGACTTGGATCGGGCGCTGGGTTTCTATTGTGGGGTGTTAGGTTTTCATTTGACCCAACGCTACGGCACGGCGGCGGCGTTCATTGCTGCGGGCGGTTATCATCATCACATCGGCCTCAACACCTGGGAGAGTCTTGGTGGTTCGCCGCCGCCGCAGGGCACGACGGGGCTTTTTCATCTGGCGATTCTCTATCCGACCCGCGCCACTCTGGCGGATGCCTTGCGCCGACTGATCGATGCCGACATTGCATTAGACGGCGCGAGTGACCACGGAGTGAGCCAAGCTCTCTACTTGCGAGATCCAGACCAGAATGGGGTCGAGCTGTATTGGGATCGCCCGTCGGTGGATTGGCCGCGCACGGCGGATGGCGAGCTGGCGATGTTCACCCAGCCGCTCGACCTCCAAGCGCTGCTGGCGGAAGTCGGGTAGGGGATGGAGGGCGATGGACTGCGGCGGGAAGCGACAGCGCCACGCCGCTTTGGATGTTTCATCGGCCCACGCCCGGAAGAGTCCTATGCGGTGTCGGCGCTGCGCTGAGCCACCGCCGTCCAACGGGAGAGCAACGGCAATTCCCATCCACCGTCAAGGTGTCAGCCAGACCCGGAGCTGATAGAACGGATGCGGAGCGGGCGCGGTGTAGGTGACGAGTTGATCTTTGCCCACGATGTCGGCGTAGCCGCTGACGGTTGCCCAGTGACCCGACGTGTCGGCGGCTTCGAGGGCGCAGTGGCGGGTTAGGCCGGAGTAGCCGGGACCGCTGGCGAGCTTGGCGGTAAATCGGACACCTGAAGTTAGATCTGAAACGAGCAGGGGTGGCGGGTCGCTGACGAAGGGTGACAACCCGACGAGATATTCTTGGGCGTTGGAAATACCATCGCCATCGGGGTCGGCGGCTGGGCCGGAGATGAGTTCATCGGCCCGTTGTTCTGGGGTGAAGTGGCTGTTTTGCCAAATGGCGAAAGTCCCGGGCGTGGACACTAACGATTGGCTAGAACTCGCGGCGGTCGGGGCAGCTGCCGCTTTGACGGTGACGACGACGGCCTTGGAGTTGACGCTCCCGGCGGGGTTGCTGACGCGGACCCAGAAGGTGGTGGTCACCTTGAGTGCGGAGGGTGTTAGGGTGGCGGACCTCGCGCCCTTTACCGGAGATTTGGTGTTTCCTGCAGCTCCTTTGAACCACTGGAAGGTCGGCGTGGTGCCGCTGGCGACGACCTTAAGCTTGGCAGTTTTACCGGAAACGATTGTGACGGACTTGGGTTGCCGGGTGATCGCGGGAGGAATCCGCACGGTGATGATGGCGGTGGCGGAATCGGCGGAACCGGCGGCATTGGTGGCGCGCACCCAGAAACTTGTCGTGGCCGTTAGCGCGGGGGTGGTGAATGAGGCGGTGGTGGCTCCGCCGACGGGAGTCGTGGTCACCCCCGAGGTGCCGCGATACCACTGATAGACGGGTGCGGTTCCAGTGGCTTGGATCGTAAGCGTCGCGGAATTTGCCGGGTTGATGATGAGGGATGCCGGGGGAGTAACGATCAGAGGTGGTGTGATGACGGAGACCGTTACCGTGGCCGAGTCCGACGTCCCGGCTGGGTTGGTAGCGCGCACCCAGTAAGCAGTCGTAGCTGATAGAGCTGGGGTGGTGAAGGTCGCTGCGGTGGCGTTTAAGACAGGCTGGCTGATGTCGCCGGAGTTTCCCAGAAACCACTGGAAAGTCGGCGTATCCCCGGTGGCGACGAAGGTGAAGGTCGCCGTCGCGCCGCTGTTGATCGTTTGCGAAACGGGCGGCGTGGTGAACACGGGGGAAAACTGCAGCGTCACGGTGGCGGTTTGCGAGTCTGTGATTCCCAAGCCATTGGTGGCACGCACCCAGTAGTGGGTGGTGACGGTTAGTGCGGGCGTGGTGAATGACGGTGAGGTGGCGTCGGGAATCGGTTGCGAGCTGTCGCCGGTATTTCCAAGATACCACTGGAAGGTGGGCGCGGTGCCTGATGCGGCGACCACAAGGGTGACGCTGCCGCCGCTGTTGATCGGGCTTGATAGAGGCTCGCGGGTGATGGCGGGCGGCGAGTTGACGGTGACCGTGGCGGTGTCTGAATCCGCAGTTCCGGTGGGGTTGACGATGCGCACCCAGTAACTCGTGGTGGCTGATAGCACCGGGGTGGTGAAGGTGGCATCGGTGGCGCGGGCGACCGGGTTGGTGGTGGATGGCGAGGTGCCCTCATACCACTGGTAGGTGGGAGCGGTGCCGTTGGCGGCGACGGTGAAGGTCGTCGTATTGCCGGTGTTGATGCTGGTGGAAACCGGTTGGGTGCTGATCGACGGTGGGAGCCGGACGGTGACCACCGCGGCGGGGGAACTCGCGGACCCGAGCGAATTGCTGGCGCGCACCCAGTAGCCGCTGGTCGTTGTTAGCGCGGGCGTGGTGAAGGAGTTGGTGGTGGCACCGGATACCGGATTGGTGGTCACCCCAGAGTCTCCTAGATACCACTGGAACGCAGGTGCGGTGCCGGAGGCGGTGACCGTCAGAGTGGCGGTATTGCCCGGGTTGATGGTGACGGGGGCGGGCGGCTTGGTGATCGCCGGGACGAAGCCGATGCTAACTGTCGCGGTGTTGGAGTTGGCGACGATGCCACTGCGGGTCACGCTGACCCAATATTTGGTCGTGGCGGTTAGAGCCGGGGTGACGAAGCTGGCCGTAGTTTCGCCGGAGATGGGACTGGAGGTGTTGGGCGAGGCTCCCTTGAACCACTGATAGGTAAGGCCGTTGCCGTTGCCCACAACGGTGAGCGGAGTGGAATCGCCGCTGGCGATCAACACCGAGGCGGGCTCGGTGGCGATGATAGCACTGCCGACATTGATCGTGAAATTAGCGGAAACCACGGGACCTTGGTTGTTCTTGAATTCCCACGCTTTGATCGTGATCAGGAAATTCCCGGTCTGGGTGGGAATGCCGGTGATCGAGTCGATCGTGCTGCCGACGGAATTCGTATGGTTGAGACCCGCAGGCAGAGTTCCGACGATCTGCCAGCTCAGGGGTGCGGTCTCGGTGCCGGTCACCTGGAACGCGAATGCTAGGTTCGAGTCCTTGGTCGCCGGGACTGTTGACGAGCCGGCAGCGGGCGAAAGCTGGGTCAGCGTCGTGGCTCCGGCGACGCTGTCGTAGGCACCGAGGCCCGCGACGGTGGCGATGGTCCATTGGGTGATTTCCCCCAGTCCCGCGCCTCCCAGCATGCGGGCTTCGGGAAACAACATCTGGACCAGCGGCGAGCGCTGGAACAACAGCACCAGCGAACCTAACCGGGAAGATAGGGCTCGGCTTTTGGCCGACGGGCGGAGGAGTTGATAGATGATCGACATACCAAGGATTTAAGTGATTGGACTCAGTTGCAGCCGCAGCCGCCACCACCGACTCCGCCGCCGCCGTAGGTGGCTTCGCGGGAGAAATAGGCGTGCTCGGTCATGGCCATTTGAAGAGGATCTAGCGATGCTGCCATCACCGGTCTGGCAAGGTTCCCGCGCTCGTAGGGTTTCACCCGAACGAGTTCGGTGGCGCAGGAACACAGGGCAAGGCTGAGGATGAGGGCTGGAAATTTCATGAAAGTTAGAGTCATTTCTCCGCGAGGAGGGCTTCGATTTCGGTCACATACTCGGTTTCGGTTTTCGCGCCGCGGTAGCCAGTGTGGAGGTGGCGGATCACGCCCTTGCGGTCGCTGAGGTAGCTGCTGGGCATGGATGGCGGGCTGAAAAAGTCCGCCGCCTTGTGCGCGGAATCGTGGGCCAGCGCGAACTTGGCTCCCATCTTGGCGGCGAATTCTTGGTACTTCACGGCGTCGTCATCGACGCCGATGCCGATGATCACGAGACCCTTCGCGGCGTATTTCGCCTGCAGCCGGTTGAGGGCAGGAAATGACGCCTTGCACGGCCCGCACCAGGAGGCCCAGAAGTCCACCAGCACGACCTTGCCGGAGGTGTTAGGAAGGGCGGCTCCGGGCAGGATCTGTGAAAGTTTCGGCATTTGCTGGCCCACTTTCGCCGCATCTGCGGCGGGCAGCACGAGCGTGGAGCACACGAGGGCGATGGCGGTGATGATGGTTTTCATGGGATGATGGATGATGGGTTAGATGGCGTTCTAAGCGGCTTTAACGAGCCACTTTCCGAAATCGCGTGAGCCTTCGATGCCATTCTCGGACTGCGCACAAACCTCGACGCCGCGGGCGAGCGAGGCGAGGTGGAGTCCATCCCGCGGGCCGAGGACGAAGACTGCGGTGCTGTAAACTCCGGCTTCGAGGCAGGACGGCGCGATCACGGTGACGGCGCGCATTCCATTGCTAACAGGCCACCCCGTTCGCGGATCGAGGATGTGGCCGTAGCGGCTGCCGTCGTGGGTGAAATGGCGGGCATAGTCGCCAGAAGCGGACACCGCGCGTTCGCTAACAGCTAGGCCACCCCAGCACTCGCCGGGCTTGCACCCGTCCTCGATGCCGACATGCCAGAACGGATGACGGCCATTTCCGCCCATTGCGAAAATGTCACGCCCGAGGTCGATGAGCGCATCCGTGACGCCGTGCTGGCGGGCGATTTTCGCGAGGTAATCCACCGCGTATTCCTTGCCGAAGCCGCCGAAGTCGAGGCCCATGCCGACCTCGTGCAAGCGCACCGCACCTGGCCGCCGCTGGACTTTCTGCCACCCAGTTAGCGCGAGCGCAGCTTTGACCTCGCAAGCTTGCGGGAGCTTTGAATGGACTTGTTTCCAGTCCCATACGCGCAGCAGCGGCAGCAGCGTGGGGTCGAGAATTCCATCCGTCCGGCGGTGCAGATCGTCGGCGAGCTTGAGCAGATGCTCCATCTCATCATCCACCGCCACCCACCCACCGGCGGCAGCATTGATGCGAGAGACCAGCGAAGTGGGTTGAAAACGGGAAAACTTCGCCTCAAATTTTCCGATCCAGCCGAGTGCTTCGGCCGCAAAAATCAACGCCGCGCACTCGTCTGTTAGCCTAAACTTGATCGAGCAGTTGGTGCCCAGCGCCTTGAACTCCAGATGGCGGATGCCATGGGCATCTGCCTGCAACGGCGGGGCTGGTGTAATGGCGATCATGGCAAGCGGTTCCGGTGTTAGAATTGCGCGTTGACGCCCACCGTCCAAAGGTCAGCGCTGATATAGGCTTGGGCTTGCGACTGATCCGAGGCACTGCCGCTGCCGCTCATGACATAGCGTTCGTAAGCGAAATTGGCGAAGAAGATATCATTAAACTGATACCGGAGCCGGAGTCCGCCGCTGATCGCATTGAACGCTGATAGCCGGTAGTCCGCCGAGTAATGGGTGCCGTCCGGGTTCGGATTCACCGGGTCGCTGACGTTCATGCCATTGATGGTTTGCCCGAAAAAATCAGCCGCACTTTGATGATAGTAACGGAAGAATGGTACCACTTGGAAGTGCTCGCCGACATTCTGTCGCCACTCGAGTTGGAACGTTTCCGAGATGATCCCGAAGTCGTCGTGGCCGAGCCGCAAGACCCCATTAAGCACGCCATCCGGCTGGCTGAAGTGACGCCGAGCTTCGAGTTGTAACACTTGGCGGAAGCGCGTGTCCGGTCGGTTCTCCGGATAAATGTTTACGACCGGCACGTCGATGGTGCCGCCGAGTCCGTCGGGGATGCTTTGGACTTCGTTGCGTTGGACAATCTTGTAGGGGTCGTTGAGATAGCCCTCATTGTAGCCTAATGTTAGGTTAGCGGAGAGCACGGTGTCTTTGTCGATGATTTGGCTGACGCCGGTAAACAAATCATAACTGTGCTTGCTGCGGTGGGTGCTTCTACTCAGGACGCTGTCGTCGAGATAGTTGAAACCATAGGACAGGGTGGTGTTCTTCTGGTTCAACTCCCACGCGTCGCTCAAGGCGATACCTTTGGAATAATAATCGTCCTCGCTGCTGCGGGAAATTTCGAACTCCACCCGATGCTCGCCGAACTGACGAGATATCGCTCCGAGGATGCCGGTGCGGACGTCCTCGATATTGGCATAGTAAGGCTGGTTAGGGTTCTGTGGCCCGGTTGGCAATGCGCCGGTGGGCGAGGCTCCGCTGATCGCATCGTTGAGCCATTGGAAGCGGACCGATGTCGCATCATTGATGTCCACTTTGCCTCGAATATAGTGGGACTCGATCTCGATCCGATTGTCATCTTCTTTATATAACTGATAGCTGTAATCGTAGAGTTGGGGCATGATTTCCCCT
Source organism: Luteolibacter sp. (assembly GCA_043748885.1). Lineage (GTDB taxonomy): Bacteria > Verrucomicrobiota > Verrucomicrobiia > Verrucomicrobiales > Akkermansiaceae > Luteolibacter. The sequence goes on from JAYVEJ010000550.1 coordinate 11,776, forward strand.
TGGGACTGCACGTTCGGGACCAGCAATGAAGCGAGGAAAAGGGGATGCCGCGGTCTCATGGGTAATTCAAAATTTCAATGGATTGTGGAGATGGATCATGGTGGAGGGAAGTCCCCAAGCAACACGACGACCGCTAACATACGGAACGAACTTCTACACGCAACTGTCCAATTGTTTAAGGTTGTTTACAATCCAAAATTTTCATGGGGCTGGCGAGTTTCGCCTTCTCGCATTCCCGCGAGCATCTCGGAAACCGTGTATGGCAGCCTCGCCGCCAGAAGCTTGTCCACGTATTTCGCGAGTAGATCGACCTCCAGATTCACCACTTGCCCGGAGCTCGCTCGGGATAAATGAGTGTGCGCCCAAGTGTGTGGAGTGATCCAGAACACCGCGGCAGTTTCAGTCAGCTCGGCGATTGTTAGAGAAATGCCATCGACGGTCAGCGAGCCTTTGTCGATGCACAGCCGATGGATTTCCGGCGGCAGGGAAACGCCGACGATGTGATCCTCGCCGCTGGCTTCAAGCCGCGTGATTTTCCCGGTGCCATCGACATGGCCTTGGACGAAGTGCCCGCCGAATCGTTCGCCCACCATCATTGCGCGTTCTAGATTCACGATCCATCCGGTGGCGAGTCTGCCGAGCGAAGTGATGCGCAGAGTTTGTGCTAACAAATCAAACTTAACTCCGCCGGCCGTGAGTTCGGAGACAGTTAGACAGCAGCCATTGATCGCCACCGAGTCGCCAAGCGCGAGTTCGTCAGCGAAGGGGATACCTAGAATCAAGCTCGCTTGCTCGCCTTTGGTTTCAAGACTGATGACGCTGCCGAGTGCTTCGACGAGACCGGTGAACATGATGGATCAGGGGTGAATAGGTTGTTGAATGACAGGCGGGCTTTCGGACGTCGTCCCGTTAGGCAGGAGGACGAAGCACGAGTAAACGACAAGCGTCGGGATGAGCGCACCGAGCAGCAATCCCAGCGGGGAAATGCCATCTTTAAAAAACCGTGAAAGGATGCTCTGGCCTGCCGGATTTGGGGCGTTCGCGATCACCGTGAGGCCACCGCCAGTCACCGCGCCCGCGACCACGGCGTGTTTTGCGGCTAGTGAAAGGCCATCCACCTGCGAGGCGAGATAGGTGATCGCCGCGTTGTCATTGAAGGCGGTGAGCAGCGTCGATCCCAGCATCAGCGCTTGGTTTGGCAGCGCGGTGATCACCGGCGCGATCCACCACGCTTGACAGCCGCCGTGGATCACCAGGCCTGCTAGGAAAAATCCGACGAGCAGCGGACTCTTCAGCGAGATCGGATTCTGGTGATGGCCGGTGGCGTTAGAGAACGCCATGAAGAACAAGAAACCGCCGATGAACAGCACCGGATAGTGCGCCGTGTAAACCGTCCACCCAAGGAAACCGAGATGCACCCACGTCACCCACCCCGGAATAGCCGTTTCCCGCTCATTCCATACCGGTGTCTCGACCACGCCATCCTCATGGCCATCCGACCTATCGGAAATTTTGATGAGTTCCTTGCGAAACCAGAGGAAGTAAAGCCCGCTGGAAAACATAACTCCGATCACCGCCTTCCAGCCGAAATGCTCCAGCATGAACCCTGTATCCCAGCCCCATTTACCCGCCACCATCAGCACTGGCGGTGCCGCGAAGTGGGTGAGCGTGCCGCCGACTGATATGTTCACAAACAACAATCCAAGCGTCGCATAAGCAAGCTTGGGCGACGGTTCGTAGCGGTAGAATCGCTTGGCTAACAGTAGCGCGGCGATGGTCATCGCCGCAGGCTCCGTGATGAACGAGCCGAGCACCGGCGCGATGATCAGCACACTCAACCACCACGCCGCCGGTGAGCCTTTACCCAGCGCCGCCGCCTTCGACATCAGGATTTCCGAGAACCTCAATACCGGCCGACTCGCAGCGATGGCCATGATCACAAACACAAATAACGGTTCGGTGAAAACCCGGTCCTTCGCCAGATAGAGTATGAAATCCTGCCACGAGTAATAGTAAACCGCCGCGCCTGCTAGAGCGATGGCCCACAGCCCGAACACCGCCTCCACTTCACCAAGGTAATGGAAAACCGTGGCGGGAAATGAAACTTCCGCCACGCCATCTGGGTGCAAATCGTCATGCACTCTGCGCCGTGTTAGCAGCTCCTCGTGCTCGTCCTCCAGCTTGTGAGACAGCTTGGTGAATGAACTCGCGGAAAAGGTGTGGAGAATGGCCAGCATGAAAATAACAGACGCTGCAATGTTAAAGGGATCTGCCTTCGCGCGTGCCACTAAGGTTTCCATAATCCCGCCACTCGCCGGTGGATAGGTTTCCAGCGGTTTTGGAAACGCCGCGTATTGCGTGCTGCCATCTGCTAGTTTCGGATAGGTCGGCGCGTCATCCACTGCGGCCACCGCGAACGATGCGGCGAGCAAAACCAAGCTGAGCAGGCGGAGGAGAAATCTCATGGCGAAAACAACCCTCGGTTCTTAGAGGCACCGCCAAGCACCGACAAGAGGAACTTGTCCGCTGCCAGAGTCACCGATGGATGCCGTTCCTCAGTCCCGCAGCTTTCAAAATGGGCAGAAGGCGTTGTGGGAATATCTGGGCATCATCACCGGCGGGGAAATGGAACCAACCATTTCTCCCTGCGGAACCAAGTCTCTTGGCGCTTGGCATACTGGCGGGTGGCGGCGTTGATCAGATCTTCACAAGTGGCGCGGTCAATCTCGCCGGCTAACTGCGCGCGGATCTCGCGGAAGCCGATGGCTTTCTCGCAGTTGGTCGAAACGTTAGACAACAAGGCGACTTCTTCGAGTGCGCCGCCATCTAACATCGCGCGGGTGCGCAGGGCGATTCTCGCGTGGAGATCGGCGCGGCTGCGCTGGATGACGAGGCCGCGGAGTTGTGAGGAAATCGCGGCGGTTTGTTTTTCCCAGCCATCGCGGAGGTCGGAGGCCTTTTGACCGCTGAGAACGCAAATTTCCAACGCCCGCGAGACGAAGCGGCGGTTTTGCAGGGCGGTGCGCGTGGCCTCCAGCGGATCTAACGCTTCAAGCTCGGCGACGAGATCTTCCAGCGTGCGGGCATCCATTTCGGCCCGCAGCGCGGCATCGGCAGTGGGCAGGGGAGCCGCGCCGTGGGTGAGAAATTTCAGATAGAGTCCGGAGCCGCCGGTGATGATTGGGGTTTTCCCGCGAGCTTGGATTTCCTTGATTATGGGCTTGGCGAGCTGCACATAGAGCTGCGCATCCGCCGATTCAGTTGGCTCTAACACGCCATAGAGATGGTGAGGCCAACTTGCGAGTTCGTCGGCCGATGGCGCGGCGCTGACGATTTCAAGCCCGCGATAGAGTTGGAAGGCATCCGCGTTGACGATCTCGCCATCGAGCTTCGCCGCCATTTCCAGCGCGAGCGCAGATTTCCCCGAAGCGGTGGGGCCGCAGAGATAGAAAGGCTCACGGAGCGTCATGGATTTAACGATTCCAGATTGCGGCGTGCGGTGTCGATCTCAGCGGCGAGGCTTTTTTCGTCGGGTAGCGCGGTGAGATACTCGCGGATGAGAACCTTGTTAGGTAGATTGTCGGTTGCGTAGCGGACCAATGATTCGCCTTTGCCCGCGCAGAGAATGATCCCGACGGGAGGATTTTCTCCGGGCTGGGTCCAGTGTTCCGCGGCGTAATTTAGATAGAGATGCATCTGTCCGGCGTCGGCGTGCGTGAAGCGGCCTAACTTGAGATCGAGCACAACGAGACAGCGCAAGCGGCGGTGAAAAAATAACAGGTCCACGCGGAACCACTCGTCGTCGATCCTCATGCGGCGCTGGCGGGCGACGAAGGTGAAGTCGTTGCCAAGCTCCAATAGAAATTTTTCGAGGTGCTGGATGAGAGCCTCTTCCAGCTCCGTCTCGGAGTATTCATCCTTGAGTCCGAGGAATTCGAGCAGCAGCGGGTCTTTGATTTCCTCGTTGGCGGTGATCACGTCTCCCGGTTCTAACTTGGTTCCTTTTTCGAGCATCGACTCCTTGTCGCGCGACAGGGCGGCGCGTTCGTAGAACTGGGTGTCCATCTGGCGGCGGAGTTGCCGGACAGTCCAGCCGCCGCGAAGGGCTTCGGTGTGATAGAAGTCGAGCGCAGCGGGGGAGTGGGAGTTGCTGGCGAGGAGGACGTAATGAGACCACGGGAGCGGAAATGAGCGTGCGAGGTCGCGAAGGTCTGCATGCCCTCTTTCGTCAAATGCGGGGGGTGGGACTAGTGGACTTTTCGGTTCGAGTGAAAGCGTCGCGAGCTTTTTGGTTATTGGAGAATCGTTCGACATCGTCGAACGAATTTGAGTTCCCGGAAACGCGAGGTAGAACTGGCGGAATCGAATCAAGTTCGGGCGAGCAAATCCCCGGCCGAATCGGGAAGTTAGACCGAAGGATAAGTTTACCCGCAGCGCCTTGCCATATTCCGCACGCTTCTCTCCGTCTTGTTCAAACTCGACAATGTGCCGGCCGCTTTCCCAATAGGTCGCCGTCATGATTGCGTTCACCGCGCGGGCAGAGCTGCGGCGGGCGGATTCGAGAAGCTCGCTGATACTGCCGACTAAGCCGGTGTAATCACCGGTGGCGGGTAACGCGGATTTTTTTGCGGCTGGCTTTTTCATGGCTCGAAGATGAGGACAATAAGGTCCTCACTCCTTAGAACGGGAACTTGCCGCCGCCGAGACCCTTCATCATGTCTTTCATGCCGCCGGCTCCGCCCATTTGCTTCATCATCGCGCCCATCTTGGTGGGCGACTTCATCATCTTGCGCATCTCGCCGAACTGTTTGATGAGCTGGTTCACTTCCATGATCGAAGTGCCGGAACCGGCGGCGATCCGCTGGCGGCGCGAGCCTTTGATGATCTCGGGACGGGTGCGTTCCATCAGCGTCATCGAGAGCACGATGGCTTCCGTGCGCTTGATTTTTTTGCTGTCGAATGCGCCAGCGGGAAGCTGTTTCTTGATCTTGCTGAAACCTGGCATCAATCCTAACAAGCCTTCGAGTGGGCCGAGGTTTTGGATCATTTTCATCTGGTCGAGGAAGTCGGTGAAATCGAATTTGCCTTCCTGCATCCGCTTCATCGAGCGCATCGCGTCGGCTTCGTTCACCTTGTCGGCGACTTGCTCGACCATCCCGACGATGTCGCCCATGCCGAGAATCCGGTCGGCCATCCGGCTCGGGTGAAACTCGAACAACTGATCTAACTTCTCACCCTCGCCGGCATACTTGATCGGCTTGCCGGTGACCGCCCGCATCGACAGCGCCGCCCCGCCGCGGGCGTCGCCATCGAGCTTGGTGAGGATGATGCCGGTGATGCCGACGGCGTTGTCAAAGTGTTGCGCGACGGACACTGCCTGTTGGCCGGTCGCGGAATCGGCGACTAACAAGGTTTCCTTCGGCTTGACGAACTCATGCAAACGCTTGAGTTCGGCGATGAGTCGCTCGTCGATTTCCTGGCGACCGGCGGTGTCAAAGATGAGCACGGTGCCCTGTTGTTTCTCCGCCCAGACGAGCGCGTCCTTGGCGACTTTCACAACATCCGTCTCACTCGCATCCGGCGTGTAACAGGGCACATCGATCTGCTTCGCCAACACGGCTAACTGGTCGATGGCGGCGGGCCGATAGAGGTCGCAGGCGATCAGCAGCGGGCGGCGACCTTCCTTTTTCAAACGGTTCGCCAGCTTGGCGGAAGTTGTGGTTTTACCGGCACCATTGAGTCCACAGATCAAAATCCGGGCGGGGGGATTGAGATCGAGCGGGGCTTGGTCGCCGCCTAACAACGCTTCGAGTTCGTCGTGGAAAATTTTGACGATCTGCTCGCCGGGTTTGATCGACTTGAGAACGTCCTCGCCGAGCGCTTTTTCCTTCACCTTGGCGATGAAATCCTTGGCCACGCCGAATTCCACATCCGCCTCTAGCAGCGCGATGCGAATCTCGCGCAGCGCATCGGCGATGTTTTTTTCCGAGATACGGCCCACGCCACGGAGGTTGCGGAACGTCTTGTCGAGGCTGTCGGAGAGCGAGGAGAACATGAGGATAAATGCTGAAAGGGAGAGCTAGTTTGCCGTCAGAGCGATTGGCGGATTCGCAGTGGCTGGGTCACTGGGCGCGGAAATGGCTGACATGGATCGACCGACGATGCAAGAGCCATAGGGCAGCTACGTCTCCGAAAACCAGGAACTCTACGACTGGATGACCGGCGAGCAGCTCGTCGCCTTCACCGCCAAACTCTATCCGTCGTGGGACCGCGAGTTTGAAAGCTACCTCATCGAGAAACTCGACCTCCCGCTCACGCGCCGCATCACCCGTTGCTCGCGTGGCGAAAAAGTGAAACTCGCGCTGCTGTTAGCGATGGCCTTCCGCCCGCGCCTGCTCATCCTCGACGAACCCTTCGCCGGCCTCGATCCGCTGGTCCGCGCCGAGTTTCTCGATAGCGTGTTAGAAATCACCCGCCAGAATGATTGGTCTATTTTCTTCTCCACCCACGACATCGACGACGTGGAAAAACTCGCCGACGACATCATCATCATCGACGAAGGTCGCCTCCAGGTTTCCGAATCGTTGGACTCGCTGCAAGAACGCTTCCGCCGCGTGGACATCATCGGCGAACATCCGCCAGTTTCTGCCAGCTCGGAAATCCTCGGCCTCACTCGCGAGGAAAACCACAGCCGCTTCGTCCACACCCGCTTCGATGGGAAAACCGAAGCCGAGTTGAAATCCAGCTTCCCCGACGCGGATATCACCGTCGCCACGATGTCGCTCAAAGACATCTTCATCGCCCTCGCCAAGAAATTCCAACGGGAGAACAGCCGCGCATGAACCTGCTGCTCCATCACTTTCGCAAGGACTTCCACCACAGCCGTTGGATGATGCTGCTGACTCTATCAGTCACTGCGGGCATCCTCTGGTTTCCGACCGTCCCGCTGGAAGAGCGCGCGGAGCAAATGAAATGGCTGCCGTTGTTCCGCTACGGCGGATGGTTTATGCTTTTTCTAACGACCGGGCTGCTGGTCCAGTTCGACGCGCCGACGCGCGACACCGCGTTTTTCCGGACGAGGCCAGTGCCTCTGTCCACCTTGCTCCTGTCGAAATCCCTGACCGTGCTCGCCCTCATCATCCCGATGGCGTTGATCGAGTGCCTGATGCTTTTGCTCATGGGATTGAAGCCCGCAGCAACCGACCTCCTGTTAATTTTCACCGAGGAAATGCTCGTGCTGTCCGTGATCTCCGGAGTCACTATGGCGGTGGCCGTGAGAAAGGAATCGGCGGGTAAATATCACTCCAGCGTCATGGCTTGGGCGGCCGCGTTGATGGTCGGATGGATCGTTTGCGCGAATCAGGAGTCCTGGCTCTTCCGAAACGAAAAGCCCGAGTGGAGCTACACGCTGGAGTATCTGAAAATCAGCCGCCTCCTGACGATCCAGTTCATTGGCGCGGCGGGAAGTCTGATCGGATTGGTGTTGTTCGTCCGCAGCAGGCGTCATGAAACCATCAGCAAGTCATTGGTTCTCACTGGACTTACTGCCACCGCCGCATGGTTTTTCTGGCCGGTGAATTTCGTGAAGGCGTTCGCTCCATCAGAAGCGGCGGCACCGGCGAACGAATGGCCGGACCCGACGAAACTGGAGTTCTCCTTCCGCGAACAGGAGGTCGGCCCGAACCGGAAATCCAGGTTCACCTTCAGCGACGGTGGATACAACGATACCACCTACCGCAGCGTCCGCGCCTTTTCCCAGCTCAAGGGATTGCCCGCCGGATGGTATGCCTATCCGAATGGCTACGAATCCGAGTTGGGTTTGTCCAACCACCGTGTGGTTCCGTCGCGTTTCGAATCATGGGGGGGATTGTCCGAGACCACCGTTCTACCCGGCGTTGGCATTGCGTCTCGCCATCAGAATGATAACCAGCTTTCGGAAGCCGATCTGGCGGAGTTCCGTTTGCCGGATGCTGCGGATGCCATGACGGGCGCGAAAATCAAAGGCACGATCCATGTCCCACTCAAGCGTCCGGTCGTGCTCGCAAGAGTTCCGTTTCGAAAGGGAGTTTCTGCCAGAATCGGCAACCGACATTTTCGGATCACCCAGGTGGAACGGAACAACCACAAAATCATCTACAATCTCGTCACCGAAACGACACGGGTCCAATTGCGCGGAGGCTGGATCTCAGAGCCGCATCGGAGGGTCGAAATCATCGTGATCAATGCCGCGAAGCACGAGTATCTGCAATCCGGGAATGGTGCCAGTTCGAGCGATAGCACGGGCCACTATTCGTTGCTAAATCAGCATTTCTCGAAGTCCGTTATCTGGCGCGATCCCATGAAAAAATGGGATGCCGGCCTCGTCCCCGGGGACTGGCTCGAAGGCGCGGAACTCCTGATCGTCGGCGACGAAAACGGCGGCACGTTTTCCCAATCGTTCGACTTCTCAGACGTCACCTTGAGCAATCCATGAACCCCCTGATCCACCTTTGCCGCAAGGACCACTCATTCGCCAAGCACGCCTTGTGAAGTGCGTGGGCGCTGTTCCTCGTCGCCGCTTTGATGCCGACTTTTATCACTGGAGTGCTGGATGATGCTGCCGGGCCGATCCTTGGCTTGGTCTTCGCCGCATCACTGTTTCGAGTCTTCGCCGCGATGATGTTATGGGGGGCCTCCACTATTTTTGGTAGGCCCGGAGGATTGAACTTCATCGAGGAAGGCCGCCATCTCAAGGCCTCGCAATGGCTGGTCGCACAGTTCCTGATTTCCATCGCGGCCATCCTACTCGCATGGCTTTGGATGGTTCACCGGAGAATTTCATGGAGTCTATCGGCCGGACTCCTCGCACTGGCGGCCATTGCCATCATCTCTAACCAATGGAACGTGAATTTCGTGGACCGACTCGCGCGTTCCAACAGCGACGCAAAACCCACAGCAAACGATTTTGCCATTGCATGGCTCGGAGTGCCCCTGATCTCTAGCAGCTCACGCAACCGTGTTTCACTCACAACGGTCATCCGCGATGCAAAGGTGGAAGGTGTTCCGGCTGGCTGGTCGGCTAACCCATCGAGCGTCCGTTCGACCGCGCGTTTCCACGGTGGCAGCATGATCGTGAGCGCCGCCACCAACTCACGACACTACGGCGACCCATCACGGGCCTTGCTTCCATCCCTCGGTATCGAACTTCCTCCAATGCATCCCCTGCGTCAGAATTTGGGACGCCAGCCCACTTGGTTCGAGGCGGCGTCATCCCTCCTGCGTGACCGGACCGATCCGACCTGCACCATCTCCGGCGAATGTATGGTCGAGTTCGATCAGCCTGTGGTTCTCGCGAATCTCCCGGCGCAGTCCGGCATCAGCGCCAGCCACGGGCGTTTCCGCTACCGGATCGAACAGGTGGAGGCTTCGGGTAGCGAAATCACGATGAAATTGTCTGTTAGTGGCGTCGATCTCACCAGCCGGGGCGATTTAAGGAACAGGGAGGACGACATCGAGATCCTGCTCATCAATCCGAAAACCGGTGAGCACAGCAAAATCGGACGCATGAGTGGCAGCTCGACTGGCAGCTTTGGTTGGCTAACCATAAGTCGCAGCCTTCGCATCGACGATTGGCCTGACAAGCAGATCAGCGACCCGCAAACCTTACTCAAGGACGCACGGCTCTACCTCATCGGCGGCCGCCATGGCGGCACGGTCAGCGTGCCTTTTGAAATGACTGACATTACACTGAAATCCGGGCGCTGATTGCGGAGTGCTCCGACATGTCGGAGCTTTCCCACTGGCCGACATGTCGGCCAGTGGGAAAGCGGCGACATGTCGCACGCAGTCCGAAAGAAACAGCACCCTCTTCTTGCGGGTGTTCCGTGGTTCCCCATCTTCCCTCCCCGCATTTTTTCACGGCAATCGCGGAAATTTGGAGAAATCCGGTTTCCGTTTTTCGAGGAACGCTTGTTTCCCTTCGCGGCCTTCTTCGCTCATGTAGTAGAGCAGGGTGGCGTTGCCTGCTAGATCGAGCAGGCCCATCTGGCCGTCGCAGTCGGCGTTGAGCGCGGATTTCAAGCAACGCAGTGCAAGTGGCGAGTGGGCGAGCATTTCGCGGCACCAAGTTAGAGTTTCTTTTTCGAGATCAGCGAGCGGGACGACGGTGTTCACGAGCCCCATGTCGAGCGCTTGTTGGGCGTCGTATTGGCGGCAGAGATACCAGATTTCACGGGCTTTTTTCTGGCCAACGATGCGGGCAAGGTAGCTCGAGCCGAGACCGCCATCGAACGAGCCAACCTTGGGGCCGGTTTGCCCGAAGCGGGCGTTGTCGGCGGCGATCGTTAGATCGCAGACGATATGCAGCACATGGCCACCGCCAATCGCATAGCCAGCGACCATTGCAACCACGGGTTTCGGCAACGAGCGGATCTTTTTCTGCAAATCCAGCACGTTCAGCCGGGGGATGCCGTCCTCGCCGATGTAGCCGGCGTGGCCGCGGACTTTCTGGTCGCCGCCGGAGCAGAACGCGAGGTCACCAGCACCGGTGAGAATGATCGCGCCGACTTTGGGGTCTTCATGCGCGAGGTCGAAGGCGACGAGCATTTCCTTCACCGTTAGAGGTCGGAAGGCATTGCGCACTTCCGGTCGGTTGATGGTGATTTTGGCAATGCTGCCCTCATCCGTCGTTGCATAACAGATGTCCTCGAATTCGCGCACGGTAGTCCACATAGGGCGGCAGTTTGGATGGTCCGCCGCCGCGCCGCAACCCTGATGCGGTGTCAACCCAAGCAGCTCCATTTTAGATTCGAACCACAGATGAACCGGATGGACGCAGATGGAAGAAGGGATAAGAGACGGGGTTTCAATTCCTCCACCACCAACGGTAGCTCTTCATCCCTCTTATCTGCGTCCATCCTGTTAATCTGCGGTTGAAAAAATCTAACTAGAAGCTGCCTGTTTTTCAAACTCGGCCAAGTTTAAGAAAATGAGCGACCTGATCCGTGAACCACGCATCCGCCTCCCACGGCACGCGGTGGCCGGCGCTGGGCGCGATGGCGAGGTGGGCGTTAGGGATCAGGGAAACGGCGCGCTCGGCGCGGGCGCGGAATTTCACGTCGTTTTCGCCGACGACCCAGAGCACGGGAATCGTGATTTCACCCAGCCTATCCCACAACGGCTGCTGGGACCCGAGCGACCAATCCACGAAGCTGCGGGCGACTTCTCGGCGGCGGGTGATGAGGCTGCTAGACGCTTGCCGGTCGCGCATTGGGGCGCTGCCGAGTATGGCTTGGGCATTCCAGGCATCGAGAAATTGTTGCCAGTTTCCCGCTAGGGCTTGGGTCGCCCACCCAGCGTCGGAGGCACGTCTATCAGCGCGCTCGGCTTCGCTTTCCAGTCCAGGATGGGCGGAAATAATCACCGCCGCTTGCCATGGTTGATTCTTCTCTAGCAGCGCGTGGAGAGCCAGCCGCCCGCCCATCGAGTAGCCGAGCAGGGCGCGGCTGCTGCCCCGGAAAACCTCGCCGCTGGCATCTGCGTTGAGGGCTGTGCCAAACTCAGTGAGTGACATCGGCTGGCATTCGAGAAAGCGCCACAAGTCCACCGCCCGCGAGCCGATCCCGGTGGCTGCTAGATTTTTGGCGAAGCCGCGCCAATCCGCTGCCATCCCGGCGGCACCGTGCAGGCACCAGCATTCCATCGGCCCGGCCTCGCGGCGTTCGTCGGCTTGTTTGGAGTGTTGGATCACGGCTTGGGAGCCGTCGCCGCGCTGAGGGTTTCACGGATCTGTTGCTGCATTTCGGGTGTTCCCCAAGAGCCGGCGAGCGCGGCGATGATCAGAATGGTGGCCACCAGCGCGATGAGCAAAAGCAGCCAGTAAACGATCGCTAGAAAAATCCCGGTACCGTCGAGTTTCTTGTGAAATGCATACCCGCTCGGACAGGCGAAGCAGCGGTAGCCAATCCAAAGATTCAGGATGGGAATGATGTTTCCGAGAAACCACCAGCGGCTCATGCCCAAGTTTACCAAGCGTTTGAGCGAAATGACAATAATCACTAACAGCGGCACCAAGCTCAGTCCCGGCAACGCGAATTTCATGATCTCCGGGCCGAACTGGGAGGTGAGAAATCCAGCTCCGGCGGTCAGCGCGTACGCCCAAAGCATCGGGAAAATCAGGGTCAATAGCAGATAGCTCCGCCGCCGGGCGCCGGACCAGCCGCCTTGCTTGACCATTTGCTCTGCCACCGATTCCCCGTGCGGCGGCGGGTAGGGATCGCCAGCCAGACCGGGCGTGGGAATTTCCGGCGGCTCGGCGATGGCGTGGCGCTTGAACAACCCCTCAATTTCGCCGGCCAATTTCCACTCGTCCATGCCCTTGGTCCAGACCATGTCGAGGCGTGGGTTGAGGCTCGCTTCCTTCGCCTTGGCTTGCAAATGGGTGAAGCTCACCGGACCGCGCTTTTCGCCGTCGTGCGAATAAAACCAGATCTCATGCGGCTCGTCGTCTTCCATGCCGGTTGACTATCGGAATCCGCAAAACCTGTCAAACGCCAGCTTGTCCATGGTTTTCCCCACAGCCGGACTTGTCAAAGTGGCGGGCTTGGAGAAACTCACCGCGTCCACCTAGCGGACCCGCCTTCGGGATTTTTTGAAAACCATCATGCACTTTCTTGGGATTGAAATCAGTCACGCTGGCACTCGCGCCGTGGCCTTGGACCTGGAATCCTCGGCGATCCGTGCCGAGGCGTGGGTGCCGCATGATTGGATCGAGGGGCTGCCCGCCGGCTACCGCGAGCAAAACCCAGCGCAGTGGATCGAGGCGGTGGACCGCGCGGTGCGGCAGTGTCTGGCCACCCTTGATGGCGAAAAAGGCGCGGTCGCGGCGATCGGCGTGGCCGGTCCGCAACGCGGCTTGGTGCTGCTCGACGAGGCGAACCGTATCATCCGTCCGGCCAAACTCGCGGGCGATATTTCCGTGAAGCGGCAGGCCGATGAAATCGCCCGCGCGTTCGGCGGTGCGCCGGGATTGATCGAGCTGGCCGGGCAAGCGCCGGGCGTGGAGTCCGCCGCTGCCGAGTGCCTGTGGCTGAAACAACACGAGCCGTATCATTTTCAACGCACCGCGTGCTTGCTCACGGCGCAGGACTTCATCGCCTACTGGCTAACCGGTGAGCGCGCCACCGAACCCGGCGGCGCCTCGGCCACCGGATTGTTAGACATCCGCTCGCGGAAATGGTCGGCTGAACTTTTGGATTTCATCGATCCACGGTTAGGCGCTTTGCTGCCGCCCATCGCCAGCTCCGGGCAGCCGCGCGGCTTGCTGCGGCCGGCGCTGGCCCGCGAGTGGGGAGTTTCTGATAGGGTGCAAGTTGGCGCGGGCAGCACCTCGCCGCTGTTAGCCGCCCTCGCTGCCGGTTGCGTCTCGAGCGGCACGGTCGCGGTGGAACTCGGCTCCACCGGCGTCATCGTCGGCGTGAGCGACTCACCGGTCATCGACCATCGCGGAGAAATCACCCCGCTGTGCAATGCGACCGGCACTTGGCTCGGCCTCGCGACGACGACCAACGCGGCCCTTGCCCCGGAGGTTTTGCGGCGTCACTACGGCTGGACCGCGCAGCAGTTTGAGGCGATGGTGGCCAGCGTCTCGCCGGGGGCTGACGGGCTGATGTTGCTGCCTTATTTCACTGGCGAATCCATCCCCCGCCTACCCGATGGCACCGGCGTGCTGCACGGGATCACGCCGGGAAATTTCACCCCAGCCCACATGGCGCGCGCGGCGGCGGAGGGCGTGGCGCTCGGCCTCGGCTACGCGATGAGCCGGTTGCGCGATCTCGGATTCGATCCGCCAGAAATCCGCTTGTTAGGACCGGGTGTGGTGAGCTCGGTGACGCGGCAGCTTCTCGCCGATGTTTTCGGCACGCCGGTGGTTCCCGTTTCCAGTCGGCAAGGTGCCGCTGTCGGAGCAGCGATGCAGGCGGCAGTGGCGTTTTTCAACCAAAGCGGCGAGTCGCTCGGCTTTGAGGAAATCGCCAGCTACCTCGTCCACGGCGATTCGGAATCGCGCTGCGACCCTGACCCGCAGGCGCACGCCATCTATCAGGAGCTGATGGCCCGCCAGCAATACCTCGTTGATACCCTTCATCCCGCCGGCTTTCTCTGAGATGAGCGTGGCCAAAAGCAGCGAAATCCGTGGCGACCGCAAGGCGCAAATTCTCGGAACTCTAGCAGGCTGGGCGATGCGCTGCTGGGCCAAAACTATCCGCTACGAAATCCACGACCGCTGCGGCATCACCACCCCAGGCGGGCCGTCTGCGCCGGTCATTTTCGCGCTTTGGCACAACCGCATTTTTGCCATCCCGCCGATCTGGTGGAAGACCGGCGGCAATGGCCGGAAGTCCGTGGTGCTCACCAGCGCCAGCAAGGACGGCGCGATTCTATCCAGTGCGATGGCGGTCTTCGGCCTCGGTGCCGTCCGCGGCTCGTCATCCCGGCGTGCGGTGGCAGCACTGATCGGGATGAAACGCGCGTTGTTAGAGGGGTTCGATGTCTGCATCACCCCAGACGGTCCGCGCGGCCCGCGCTACGGATTCCACCCCGGCGTGATCAAACTCGCAGAGTCGTCCGGCGCACCGATCGTGCCCATCCACGCGCATTTTTCCTCAGCCTGGCG
>JAYVEJ010000551.1:0-9817 GCA_043748885.1 Luteolibacter sp.
ACCTCAATTCAGAAGAAGTTGCTTATCTCCAAGGCATCATCGCCAAGTCCACCGCAGCGCTTCATTTCAAGCGCAAACACCGGTCCTGAACCGCTCCTCTCAAGACCCACCCCGGCTCGTCCGCGGTGGGTTTTTTGTAGGTGAAATGAACCACTCTTGTCGCTGCTAGGATTTCCCACTACATCTATACTCACACCATGAGCGACGCGGACCTCGACCCTAACAAACTGATATTTTCCCAGGAGCGGATTGCCCGGCTAGCCGCCACCATGTCCATCGCCACTGAGGAATTGGCCACCATCATCGGTCAAGGTGCATCCCATTGCTATCCGGCAGGAGCTTGGCTTTTCCATGAATCCACACCCCGCCTGTGGATGGGCTTGGTCGAGGATGGCGAGATCGAAATCGTCCGCGGCTACCACGGCAGCAGCACCCGCCTCGCCACCCTCAGGCGTGGCAGCGCCTTCAGCGAGGGTGTCCTGCTAGATGATCTGCCGCACTCGGCCTCCGCCGTTGCCCTCACGGATGTCCGCGTCTGGCTGATCCCACGCGCGGTGTTTGAAACTCTGCGGGCGGATAAACCGGAAGTATTCTATCGGATGGTCGGTCATATCGCTCGCCGTCTCAGTGGTCGCCTCGCGGCGGCGAACGAGCACCTCATTTCCGGTCGCTCACCCGTCGTTGCCACTTGGCGCAAGGAGCACGATTCGTTAGGCGAACGCGAGCTGCCGGACACCGCCTACTATGGCGTGCAAACACTGCGCGGCATGGAGAATTTTCCCATCTCGGGCATCCCGCTGCATCACTTCAGCCACTTCGTCCGCAGCCTCGCTTATGTAAAGAAAGCCGCCGCCTTGGCCAATCAACAACTCGGCGTTCTCGATCCCATCAAGGCCGGTGCTATCATCTCCGCTTGTGATGAAATCATTGCCGGGAAATGGCACGAACATTTCACCATCGACATGATCCAAGGCGGGGCCGGCACCTCGACTAACATGAACGCCAACGAGGTCATCGCCAACCGCGCCCTCGAAATCCTCGGCCATCAAAAAGGCCAATACGAATTTCTCCACCCCAACGACGACGTCAATCGCTCGCAGTCCACCAACGACGCCTACCCCACCGCCATCAAGCTCGGCGTCATTCTAACGATGCGCGATGCCACCTCCGCCTTGCGCGAGTTAAAGGCCGCGCTCATCGCCAAAGCCACCGAGTTCGCCGATGTCTTGAAGATGGCTCGCACCGAGAACCAAGACGCCGTGCCCATGACACTCGGCCAGGAGTTCAGCGCCTACGCCTCCACCATCAAGGACGGCATCCGCTACATCGAGCGCGCCGCCGAGGAGTTTCTCGATATCAACATGGGAGCCACCGCCGTCGGCACCGGCATCAACAGCCCGCCGGGCTATGCCGAGTTATGTACCATGCATCTCAGCGATGTTAGCGGTTTGCCTGTTAGGATTGCAGAGAACCTCGTGCAGTCCACCCATGACAGCGGTCCGTTTTCTTTAATGAGCGGTGCCATGAAAACCGCTGCCGTCCAACTCTCGAAGATATGCAATGATCTCCGCTGGCTCTCATCCGGCCCGCGTTGCGGATTGTATGAAATCCGCCTGCCCGCCATGCAGCCCGGCTCGTCCATTATGCCCGGCAAAGTCAACCCCGTTATCCCGGAAATGGTTAGCCAAGTATGCTATCAAATCATCGGCGCGGATGTCACTATTTCGATGGCTTGTGAAGCCAGTGAACTCGAACTCAACATGGCGGAGCCGATCATCGCCTTCAATTTGTTCTTCGGGCTAACACTTCTGCGCAATGCCGCCATTGCCTTGCACACTCGCTGCATCTCCGGCATCGAGGCGAACCGTGAGCGCTGCCTCGACTACGTGAGAAATTCCATCGGTCTCGTCACTGCGCTCAACCCCATCCTCGGTTACGAACGCAGCGCCGCCATCGCCAAGGAAGCCCTCGCCACTGGTGCCAGTGTTTACACCTTGGTGTTGGAAAAAGGCTGGCTCAGCAAAGAGCAGTTAGACGATTTCCTCACCCCGGAGAAGATGACGAGACCTCGTTAGAATGAGTGATATCGACGGCGGAAGTGGCGGACAGGGCCACTGGCGATGGCGGGAGGTTTACTCGAAAGCTCCGGTGTCAATCATGAGCCCGAACGCACCACCGATGGGCTAACGACTCAGCTCTAACTCCACTCAGCGTCCGGGCGGACAACAAGGTCCGCCCACCTTACCACGCGCGGCGGCGGCGCAAGGCGAGTGAGCCAAGACCTAGCAGGCCGAGGAGCGGAGTGGTGGGTTCTGGAACGACCACTAGAAATCCGCGGATCTCACCCCCGCCGTTGTTCACGGTGTGGAGGTTGATGTAAAACTTGCCGTTTTGAAGGTCGGTTGCTTGGCCGGCCGTGAGTGTGATCGGCGCAGTGGTAATCGTGCCACCCGTGACCGCGTCGCTGGAGCGCGTCAGACTGAATAAAACTCCGGCGGTCTGAGTGAAGCCGCTGCCGTTGTTAGCCGCAGTCGGACCGTGGAGGTGGGAATTGTTAGCAAGGCTGCTCAAGTTTGTGAAACCTTGAGAAGAGCCCCACCCGACGTTGAGGGAAAGTAGGTTGGTCGCATTATCGAAGGTGATACCGGCACCGATCTCACCACCGCTGCCACCGGAGGAAACTGCCGGTTCGTTGCCAGTCAACAGACCGCTGCCAGCGGTGCCGATGAGGTTGAACTGAATGATGCTTGCTTGGGCGACCGAGGCAAACAGTGAAAATGCGAGGGGCAGGATGATGAGTTTCATGGGGTTTATGTGTGGGGAATTGAGAGTCGTGCCGGGGCTACGAAACTCGATTGAGTGCGACGCTACACATCCACCTGACGGTGGCAAGAATTTTGTAGCCGCTGGTTTCTCTGGAATTTTTTGAAGCGTGACAGTTACAAATCGACCGTGCGACCCGTGCGGAAACTTTCATCTGCCGCCTCGACGATGCGCATGGAGGCAAGCGCGTCGTCTTGGTGCTCGGTGAGATCGACGTCGTCGCGGATGGCTGCTAGAAAAAATTTCTGTTCGCGGTGACAGAGGCCGTCGTGGTCGGGTTCGTCTTCGAGGCGGAGGACTTCGTCGGATTTTGCGAAGCTGCCGTCTTTAGTTAGAATGGCGTGGTGAATGCGGAGTGCTTGGGTTTGGGTATGGGCATCGACGTTGGCGCTTTGGCCTTCTGCGGCAGCTTTGTCGGCGACGATGGAAACACAACCTTGGGGACCGACGACATCTTTGACGAAAAATGCGACTTCACTCATCATCGGCCCCCAGCCGGCTTCATACCAGCCGACGGAGCCGTCCTCGAAGGTGACTTGGAGCTGGCCATAGTTAATCTTTCCGGCGGGCAATTCATCTGTTAGGCGGGCGCCGATGCCGGAGACGCGGATCGGTTTTGAACGGGTCATTTGGCACATCACATCGACGTAATGCACGCCGCAGTCGATGATCGGCGAGATTGATGACATGAGGGCTTTATGGGTTTGCCAGTTAGAGCCAGACGATTGTTGGTTGAGGTTCATTCGCATAACCAGCGGCTTGCCGAGGGTGCGGGCGACTTCGATAAATTTGATCCAGCTCGGGTGGTGGCGGAGGATGTAGCCGACCACCAACTTGCGCCCGGTTAGACGAGCTTTCGCGACGATCTGAGCGGCTGCGGCGTAGGTTTCCGCAAGGGGTTTCTCGATAAAGACATGGCAGTCGGCATCGAAGGCGGCGGCGGCGAATTCCGCGTGGGTGTCTGGATAGGTGGAGATGGCGACGGCATCCGGTTGGGTCACGCGGAGGGCTTCGTGGAAATCAGAAAACTCCGGGTAGTTGCCGCCGAGTTCTGCGTTGAGGGCGGCGCGGCTTTCCTTCGAACGCGTGACGATGCCACAAATTTCGAAGCCGGGGATGCGCTGATAGGCGAGTGCGTGGGAGCGGCCCATGTGGCCTGCACCGACGCAGAGGATGCGGATGGGAGTCATGCTTTTTTCGTGCGGAATAAGAGAACAAAGATCAGGAATATGGCCGCAGCCATTGAGCTGGGGATCCACCAGAACGCGGGCCAGTGAGTGAGCGCTGCGATGCCGGTGAGGCTGCCGACCTTGGCTTCGAATAGCGGTTGATTTAGCTTCGCGCCGATCCACATGCCGAGACCTTGAGTGAGGACGACGAGAAATCCTTGGGCTTGGCCGCGGATGTTAGGCGGGGCTTTTTGATCAGTATAGATTTGGCCCGTGACGAAGAAGAAGTCATAGCAAATCCCGTGGAGGAGGATGCCGGTGAAGATCATCCATTTCACGGAATCCGGCGCGGCTGTGGCGAAGAGTGCGTAACGGAGCACCCAGCAGGCCATGCCGATGGCTAACATCCATTTCACGCCGAGTCGGGTGAATAGAAGCGGGATGATGAGCATAAAGAAGATTTCCGAGATTTGTCCCCAGAACATGGTTCCGGCGGCACTGGCGAATCCAGCATCCGTGATAAAGGTGGCGGTGTATGCATAGTAAGCTTGCAAAGGAATGCATAGTAACAGCGAGGCAATGGCAAAGATTAGGAAGTTGAAATCCTTAAGCATGCCCAGCGATTCGAGGCCGAGCGCTTGGCTGATAGAAGCCTTTTGCCCCTTGGCGGGTGGCGGTGTGTGAGGCAGGAAAAAGCTAAACAATCCGAGCGCGAAGCTAGCAATGGCGGCGATTTGCATGGGCAGCGCGGTGGCGTCCGCCTTGAGCACGGTGCCGACTAGCAGCCCGGCGCTGATCCAGCCGATGGTGCCGAAGACCCGGATGACCGGGAAATCTTTCTCGGTATGGGTGATGTTGCGCATGGCCAAGGTGTTAGTTAAACCGAGCGTGGGCATATAACAAAGCGAGTAGCCAAGGAGAACCCAGAAGAACATCCCGTGGGCACCGGCGAGTTCTTGCTGGATCGACCACGGAATGAATAACATCAGCACGCCACCCATGAGATGCATGGCGCCAAGAACCACTTGGGTCGGGAAAAATCGGTCGGCGATGAGGCCGAGGAACACTGGCGAGATGATGGCGGCGATGGGGCCGACCGAGTAGGCGGTGCCGAGGCCAGCTTCGAACTTCATCCCTTGCCTCAGATACACTCCGATGGTGACGAACCACGCGCCCCAAATAAAGAATTGCAGGAACATCATCACCGATAGACGGCCTTGGATCGAAGTGCGGGAGGCGGACATGTGGGTCAATTTCGAACGCAGTCCAACCGATGCGATCCGCCGTGGCAAGGAAGCAATCCGGGTGGGTGATTTTCAGCTTCCATCTGGATAGATGCTGAAAAACGATGGCCACCACTTCCACCTCAAACCATGACTTCCCCAAAAGTATTTATCGCCGTGGATCTCGGCGCAGGCAGCGGTCGCGTGATCGCCGCGAAGACGGATTTCACCACGCTAGAACTTGCAGAGGTCCATCGCTTCGACAATCCCGGGACCGATCTTCCGGGTGGCTCGTTTTGGAACATCCTCGGGCTTTACCGCGAGATTCTTGAGGGGCTGCGCCGGGCGGTGGAGAGCCATGGCGAAGCGATTGTCTCGATCGGCATCGACACTTGGGGCTGCGATTACGGATTGCTCGATGGCAAGGGCGAGCTGCTAGGGATGCCGCACCAATACCGCGACCCACGCTTCGAAGGCATGGCGGCGGCGATGCACGCGATTTTACCCGAGGCGGAGGTTTACGCGCGGACCGGGGTTAAGACGAATTTCTACAACAGCTCGCTACACCTGTTAGCCGAGGCCCGCAAAGGCAGTCCGGCGCTGGCGAGTGCGGAGAACCTCTTATTTATCCCGGACCTGCTAGCGTATTGGCTGACTGGGAAACAGGCGGTGGAGCGGACCATCGCCTCGACCTCGCAGTTGCTAGATGCCAGCACCGGCGAGTGGGCGTGGAGCGTCATTGACGCGCTGGGATTGCCGCGAAAGATCTTTGGGGAAATCGTCGCGCCGGGCACAGTGCTAGGGCCGATCCGCGAGGAAGTGGCAAATTTCATTGGCCGCGCGGGCATCCCGGTGGTGGCGACGGCTTGTCATGACACGGCGGCGGCGGTGGCGGGCATCCCCATGACGGGCAGCGGCAATCTGTGGCTGTCCTCTGGGACGTGGTCGATCATGGGCGTAGAGACCGATGAGCCGATCACGACACCGCAGGCGTTAGAACTCGGGTTTTGCAATGAACTCGGAGTGGAGGGCCGTGTCCGATTTTTGAAAAACATTGGCGGGCTGTGGTTGATCCAAGAGTGCAAGCGGCAGTGGGAGTTAGACGGGGAGAAACTCACGTTTGCCGAGATGGCCTCGCTGGCTGGCGCTGCCGCACCATTCACTGCATTGATCGATCCCGATGATGTTAGCTTCGCGAGTCCCGGGGAAATGCCCGCCAAAATCCGCGCGTTCTGTGAGAGAACCCGGCAGCCAATCCCCAGCGACAAAGGCCAAATCCTGCGGGTGGCCAGCGAGTCCCTGGCGCTCAAATACCGGCTGGTTTATGAGCGCATCCAACAACTAACAGGACTTAGTTTCGCGCGCTTGCACGCCGGCGGTGGTGGCATCCAGAATGAGTTGCTCAGCCAAGCGACGGCGGACGCACTCGGCATCGAAGTGGTGGCCGGCCCGGTCGAAGCCACCTCGTGTGGCAACGTGATCACTCAAATGATTGGGACTGGGCATTTGCCGGACCTCCAAGCTGGCCGCGATTTGATCCGGCGGTCGTTCGAGTTCCGCAACTACATTCCGGGCGACGGTGCCGCGTGGGAAGCCGCACTGATCCGCTTTAAGAAGGTTCTAGAATTAGAGTGATTGTCACGGAGCCTTCGGCATTTCTGACAGTTGCCGACTTGTGTATTCTGAAGGAGTGAGCGATTCGACATGGCCGTCCAAGAACAGGATCGGCATCTTGTCGTCGGACAGAAGATTACTGAGGGGAGGGGTTTTAAAACCTCTCAGCTCGGCAGCATCGAATCGGAAGTAATAGTTGTTAAAAGGCGCGATCAGCGGCGTGCGGTGCGGTTCAGAGACGGCGGCGAGAGGAACTTGGGTGGCGAGGAGCACGTCCAGAGCAGGGACGGCCCCCCCCGCAGCGGTCGCGATATTTTCGGGAATCATTTGATTCATGCCGTAGCCTGGATTGAGAAAGGTGGACGCCTTGAAGAGAGGGTTTTTAAACATCGTTTTGTTTTTATCCCACCATACCTTCGAGTTTAAATCGGTGGGCTTGGTATCCGGGAAAAGCATGGCCAGGCAGACTTGATTCCATTGCAAATTTGCGGCGACTCCGTCGGACTGCACGGCAGGGCCTTTGGCGGCAGGCAGTTTCATCTCATGATCGGTGGCATAAGTAGTGATCACCGGCCCAAGCTGACGCATGTTTTGCATGGCTTCGGTGGCTTTCGCCTTCCTCAACATCTTCGGCCCCACCGTGAATGAGAGGGCGGCCAAGGCGGCGATGATCGCGATCACCACCAGCAGCTCGACAAGGGTGAATCCAACTCGATTCGGTTTGCGGGTCAACTTCATGGGCTGCATGTAGCGGGTTCGGGAGCGGACTCGTCGAGGTCAAAAGTTATATTCCAAATGATTGAGCCTCAAATGGCTGATTGGCACATGATAATCCAGATCTGGACCGCTGGGCAAATCTCCCGATTCCCCGAAATGGGTTCGAAATTGACGAACCCTCAAGCACGGAAAGACAGCCGAAAGCGTGCGTTTGAACACTCTTTTGATCCTGTGGGTGCTGCATAATCTATCGACGGACTCCGACAACCCCCAGATCTACATTCCGCAGGCAAAGTCTTGCGCCCGGTTCTAACCACCGGCCCTGGCGAGCCACTGCCTGCGCAGGAATACCCCGCAGATGGCTCGCTCAATCTTCCCGTGCCAGCGTTAGGGTTGGTAGTTTACCAAGGATTCTTAGTGAACTCAATCTTGATGGATCACCACAACCCATAGTTGCCGGTGCGCATGATGTAGAAACCCATGAGGAAATTGGCGGTGGCGTGCATGATGATGCAGGCTCCGAGGTTCTTGCTCCAGATGCAGAGAAGATATGTTAGACTGCCATAGACAAAGGCTCCGGCGTAATCGACCGGGGCGTGGGCGGCCATGAACAGGCCGGTGACGATGCTATAGGAAAGCCACCGCGCACGGCCGAACGGTTGCTTCCAGTAGTCGCCTTCCCAATCACAAACGAAGCGCATCAGGAAGCCGCGCCAAAAGATTTCCTCGACCAGTGCGACCACGACGGTCGCCCGCAAGAAGCGGAAGACTAACGCTGTCCAATAGGCTAACGGATTTTGAAACAGTCCGGGGTCGAAGCCCTCTTTGCGTTCTGCGACTCCTAGGTAATGAAGCAACCCGGTGGTTTTTCCGGTCAGTCCCCAGGCATCATATAGCGCGGCGGGCAGCAGCCAGAAGCCTATCCCAATCGCGCCGAACATGATACCTAGCAGCGACCATTTCACCGACCAGTCGAATGTATAACTTCGCCAGTATTTAACGAGCACTCCCAGCGTGACGAGGGTCTGGACCGGATAGATGAACTGCGCAGGATCCTGCCGCCACCATGGGGCGTCCGGGTGTTTCCACTCGATCAAGCCGCCGATGAGTTGGAGCAGAATCAGAAACGCCATGAACACCACGAACGGGATCACATGCGCCCGGGTGAGTCGTTCAGGATCTTGCGGTGACGGTGCGGCGGTCATGCGTGTTAGAGCCGACCGACGAAGCGCTCGATCTTGTCCGTGGCGATGCGAATGTCATCAAACGCGGTGGCATAACAGCAGCGCAGGAAGCCTTCGCCAGAAGCACCAAACGCGCTGCCCGGCACGCAGGCGACGCTTTCTTGTTCCAAGAGTTTCATCGCAAATTCCTTGCTCGTTAGACCGCTGCTGCGGATGTCTGGAAAGACATAGAACGCGCCGCCGGGCAGGTGACAATCGAGACCGATTTCGTTGAGTCGCTTCACTAGGAAATCGCGGCGCTGATGATAACTGTTGCGCATTTCAATCATCGCGGGTTGGCCGTGTTCGAGCGCTTCGATAGCGGCATTCTGGCTCATGATCGGCGCACACAACATCGAGTATTGGTGGATTTTCATCATCGCCTCGATGATCGGCTGCGGCGCACAGGCATAACCTAAGCGGAAGCCGGTCATCGCAAATGCTTTGGAAAATCCATGCAGCAGGATCGTGCGTTCCTTCATCCCGGGCAGTGAGGCGATGGATAGATGTGGCTCCGTTTCATCATAGCGGAGTTCGCTATAGATTTCATCGGTTAGGACGATCAGATCGTGCTTGATCGCGAGTGCGGCGATCCCTTCGAGGTCGGCGCGCGAGGCGCAGGCACCGGTCGGGTTGGTCGGGAAGTTAATAAAGATAATCCGGGTGCGCGGCGTGATCACGGCGGCGACCGCTTCGGGCTTCAGCGAGAATTCATCCTCCTTGGTGGTGACCACCGGCACCGCGACGCCGTGCGCCATGACGATGCTCGGGCTGTAGGAAACATAACACGGCTCGTGATAGATCACCTCGTCGCCGGGATTGAGCAACGCGCGAAGGGCGATGTCGATGGCCTCCGAAACGCCGACGGTGACGAGCACTTCCGTCGCCGGATCGTAGCCGACATGGAAAAAATCCTCGACGTAGCGGGAGATGGATTTGCGCAGCGAGAGCAGGCCGAGGTTGGAAGTGTAGGTGGTCTGGCCATTTTCGAGCGAGTAGATGGCCGCCTCGCGGATGTGCCATGGAGTGACGAAGTCAGGCTCGCCGA
>JAYVEJ010000552.1:0-3789 GCA_043748885.1 Luteolibacter sp.
CCGTGCAACTCGTGCCCTGGCTTGAAATTGCGGTAAGCCCACCAGCCCTTGGCGGGATAGACGCCTATGTGGCCCATATCGGCCAACTGGCCGGTCGTGCCCCGCCAGACATCCTGCACCAAAGATCCGGATTTGCCACGGCGGGTGCCTCCGACGGCCCACCCGGGATCGGTGGGAGCGGAGGCACCCATTGCGGAATCCGCGTCGAGGCCGTCACGAAACTGCTCCACGGTGAGATCCTTGTGTTTGGGGCGAAACCGCAAAAGGCAACTGGCATAGTGATACTTTTGACTCCGCTCCCATGTCCGGGTGCCTGGATTCGGTTCGATGAAATAGGAGAGGGTCACCTTCAGCGTGACAGGCAGGTCTGGGTTCTCCACCAGTTTCCTTCTTGGCCACGGAAGCGCGATTAGGTGACACTCGTTGAGTTTTGTGTCGTTCCAAGCACCCTTAAATGGCTGGAGTGAGTTTTCGATGATGAACGTGGCCTGGTTGCGAAGGCTCTTGATCGCTCTGAATTCATCGACGACACCGTAGCCGAAGCTGCGCATTAGCCGTTCCACATCCTCGGTCCTGCCACCGGCGTATGGGTCGATTCCTTCCCGCGCCAGCAAGGCTTGGGGCCACTTCGCCGCGTGGACGATCAAGCCGCGCACGGTTTCCGCGCGGTAATCCGGGTAAAGCGCGGTGATCCGGGCTCCCACTCTCGCCGCTTGAGCCGCCGCTGCGCTGGTGGCATTGAAGGGGACAAGCGGGCGTATTTGAAAAGTTGCCGACGTGCTGAGGGGCTGGAGGGAATCCCAATGAGGACAAGAACCATCCGGGGCACGCCCTAGATTTCCTCCCTCCATTACTACGTCAGGACCCATCGGCCAATCGGGTCGCCACGAATGGGCAGTGCGGGTGAATGGGCTCAGACCATGCCGGGGAGCGATGGCGGTGCACGCTTGGGCTTCGGGATCATCTTCCTCGATCTGGATTCGGTCGGATACGGCTCCCACCGTGATGGCGTTCCACGCCTGTGCCGGGTCCTCGATGGAGGCACCCAGATTGGCCGTGGGATAGGCGAAACCATCGGGATGTTCGCGGACATTCCCCGCCGCTAGCACGATCACCTTGGGCACCCCGCCTCCTTCCTCCACGCCTGCTGCCGCTAGGTCAATAGCGCTCGACCATGAGGTAGGATTTCCCTTGGTGTCCGGTCCGGCTGCGGTGATCGCCATGCAAAAGACCCGGGGGCGGCCCGGCGAGGCGATGTCTGGCAAAGCAAAAGCCTGAAGAGTGATTGCCCCGTAGTTCTCGGGATCGTGTGAGGTGCTCTGGCGGACAAGTTTGACGGATTCTAGGCGGTGAAGCTGTTCCCATGCCCCGGTGGAGAGCATGAGGCGGCGCAAGTCTCCGAAGGCTGCAAGTCCCGCCATGGGCGTGCCATGTTTCCAATCATCCGAGCGGTCACCGTCATCGAAGACTGTCTCCATGTGATCATCGTAGAGAATCGGCTCGATCAGAGGGTGTCCGCGGTTCACACCGGAATCGATCAGACAGACGGAGGGAGCGTCGTCATCCGGCCACTGGATTCGTTCCAAGGCTTCATCAATCCATTCCTCCTGCTCGATCCCCGGTAGATCGGTGAGGCCCACGCTGCATGGACGCGCGATGCGGACTTCCGAGAGAGTGTTGAGGAGATCCAACGAACTTTCGAGCAGGCGACGTGTGGCACGGACCACCATGACGATGTGTTCCGGCAGCGAGAGCTTGATTGTAGGCAGCTCCAGTTGAAGATGACCGGCCTCGTGCTTCAACTGGGCTTCCCAGTCCTTTTCGTCCTTGCGAACCCAAAGTTCGAACCACACCACTTCATCGAGACCCGGCAAGGCTTCAGGGTCGGTCCAGAGGGCCTCGAAGGCTGCGACGGAAATCGAGGCGATATTGGCGAGGAGCACCGAGTTTGAGGGACCCTTTTTCTTATCCTTCGAAGAATCCGAATACGCAGCGATTTTTTTCTTAAGGACTTTCAATTGTCCATACGGCACAAATACAGCAGCCTTTGTAACCAACCCCCGATCAGTGTCCTCATAGCGGAGGTTCAGAAGTACAATAGATGGCGTATTCCCAGTTCCCACATTGTTCAGACTCTCGAAAGCAAGCGGCACTCCGGGTTCGGAAACGACATTCAGCGTCAGGCCGAACTCACTTGAGAGGCTTAAGGCTTCCCGATATTGGACGACCTGATCAAAGATCAGCTCCACTCGTGCGACCTCAGCTTTCAGATAGCGGGCATGGCTGTCCCGATCATGATGATACAATGGGGTGTCCCCACCGCCTCCGCCAGGTCTTCCGAAAGGCAGCGACTCAGCGGGTGCATTGAATCGCAGGTGTTTCAGAGAGGGAAGATTGTCAGCCATGCGAGGATCGTCGGTTTCAAGATCAGTGGTTCAGATGAATCCGACGTTCCGTTAGCGCGGTGACCAGCGCCTTGTTAGTAACCTTCGGCAGATCGTGGATGAGCATTTCCTTGATGGACTCTTCGCATGCCCGGGTAATTTCAGCATAGCTCAAGCCCTCCGCCGCATGCTCGATTTTGGACCAGCCAGGCTGTTCCTTATCGATGTTCCTAAGGAGGCGCTTCACGGTTTCCCGGATCTCGGGCGGCTGGGGCAGGCCGAATTCCACGAGATCGTCGAAACGGCGGAACAGGGCTTTGTCGAGGCGCTGACCGTAGTTTGTCGCGGCAATCACCAGACTGTTGCTCCTCATCTTTTCGATGAAGACGAGAAAGGCGTTGAGGACACGCCTCATCTCGCCGACGTCTCCCGCCGCATCGCGGGTGAAGCCAATGCTGTCAAACTCGTCGAACAGATAGACAGCGCGGGTGGACTCGGCAGCATCAAATATGAGCCGCAGTTTGGAGAGGGACTCGCCCAAGTAGCGGCTAAGCAGGGAATCGAGCCGCACCACGAATAGCGACAGACCCAATTCGGATGCCAACGCTGACGCGGTGGCGGTTTTTCCGCAGCCCGGTGGCCCGGTGAAGAGGAGGCGTTGGCGGGGCCGAAGCCCTCTTTCCTTCAACCGGCTGAGATTTTGCTGTTCCTTGAGGATGCGATCAATTCTGTCCTGGAGAGTGGGATCGAGGACGAGATCCGCCACCTTCACGGAGGGCGGTACCAACTCCAGCAAGTCGGCCACCTCGCCCGCCGGGGTCGAGAAGCTGAGGACGTTCTCCCTGAGAAGCGACTCGTCGGTTTTCTTGCGGGACTGACGAACAAGCTCCCGGAGTTCCTTCGCAAGATTGTCGTGTCCCTTCCGTGCCTCGGCAGCGGCCACCTGGAGGGCGACGGCGCGAAACCGCTCGTCGTCGCCAGCACTGTGACTGGAGAGAAGAGCTTTGATTTGGGTTGCTGTAGCCATGACGGGATTCTTATAGAGATTTTAAATCATTAAGAAAACTTGAATTTATAACCTAAATCACTGTCGCCCATTTTTCGAGCTGCGCCTTCACATTCACAATCGACGGAGCACCCGGATTGGTCCGGGCGGCCAGGGCGGTTTCTAGCGAGAAAACGTCCTTCGCATCCGGGCCGTAGGCGGGGTCGATGGCGGGGAGGTCGAGCTGGTCGAGCGGGGTCTTGGTGGCGATAGCCTGGGCGACGGCTTTGCCGACGAGTTCGTGGGCATGGCGAAAAGGGACACCTTTTTTCACGAGGTAGTCGGCGAGGTCGGTGGCGAGGAGCATCGGATCGGAGGCGGCGGCCTTGCAGTTTTCCTCGCGGAGTTCCATGGCGGAAA
>JAYVEJ010000553.1:0-3789 GCA_043748885.1 Luteolibacter sp.
TGGACGCTGGTGACCACCAGTTACAACCTCAAACGCCTCTTCAACCTCGGCATGAGCCTCCAACCGTCCTGAACGAAGGCCACAGCGCGGCAAACAGCCGATCGACGCGCCGCAATTCAAGACCGAATTGGAGCGCATGGTGGAAACCCACTGGAACCATCCTTCCATCATCATGTGGGTGATTTTTAATGAATCCCAAGGCCAGCACGACACGGAATCCTTGGTGGCGCTGACCCGCAAGCGCGATCCCTCACGCTTGATCAACAACGCCAGCGGCGACACCGACAAAAACTGCGGCGACGTGATCGACAAGCACCGTTATCCCGGCCCCGAGTCGCCCAAGCCGGATGAGAACCGCGCGGCGGCGCTCGGTGAAGTCGGCGGGCTTGGCTTGCCGCTGGAAGGCCACACCTGGAGCAAAAAAAACTGGGGCAACAAGGACGCCAGCAGCATGGAATCCCTCACCCGCGGTTACGAAAAACTACTGACCAAATCTTGGGGAACTCAACCGAGACCCCGGCCGCTCCGCCGTGATTTACACCGACATCACCGACGTGGAGGCCGAGTGCAACGGCCTACTCACCTACGACAGCGCAATCAACAAAGTGATCCCGGATCGCGCCGCTGCCGTCACATTCGTAGAACGACCTGCACGCCGATTGTTTTTGCATGCAGAATCCACCGGAGCTTGGGCAGCACAAAATACGGGCAATAAAGCCACGCAGGTCACAAGAATCCCGCCGAGCAAATGGTTTCTCTTTCGCATTTTGCCGATACGTCAGGAAAGGCCCGCACCTTCTACGGAGCGGCGCGTCAGTGAGATATGGATACTGGCCAGACTTGAATCGACTGCTTGCCAGCGGGAAGAGCTTCGAAGGGCCCCGGTGATGGATTCCTGCCTGATCGCGCGATTCCGGCGTAGTCGTGTTCAAGCCTGTAGGGAGAGCCATCGGGCTGGACGAAGGGCAGGGCGCTAACTTCGGTTTTGCCAAGGAGGTCGGAGGTGACGAGTGGTCCGGTGGGTTTGCCGATTCCGCTGAGATTGATTTCGAGGAACCACTTTTCATTTTCTTCGCGTATCTTCCACGCCGGGTCGAGGTCAGGGAGAAGAAGCGGCGATTTCTCGTGACGGGATGGCTTTGCTCCTTGGATAAAGACGTTGCCTGCCATTGGGGTGTGGCTGGCGGATTTGTCGTAGGCATCGAGTCCAGCGGACGCGAGAAAGAGGTTGTTAAAGAATCGGCTGTCGCCGCCTTTGATATTCTGCAACCCGGCGATCTTCGTGCCGTGCGCTTCGAGCCATGGGGTTTCGCGGCTGAGTTCGGGGCGGGCGATGATTTTGCCAGCGAAGATGTTGTGGGCGTAGGCACCACCCTGGGACCAGTCCGTAAGGGAAATGGCTGATAGAAACAGGTTGTGATCCATGAGGAAGGGGCCGTGGTTGGCCTCGACAAACAAGTCCTCATTTGGAGAGGTGTTGTGAACCAGATTGCCGGTCACCCGCGTGCCCTGCGCCATCCAGTCGAGCCAGATGCCGCGGTTGCAGTGGTGGATGTGATTGCGGGAGATGAGGGTGTCGATGGCGGCGTGGATCTTGATCCCGGCCTGCTCGGCTCCGCCGAAGAGCTGGCGGACATGGATGTGGTGGATGTCGTTGCCCGTGATCGTGCTGAAGGCCGCGCCGAGGCTGCCGACGACGCCCGCTTGTTCGCAATGGGAGATGTGGTTGTTACGCACCACATGATGACCGATGTTTTCCCTGGACCATCCTGCGGCGTGTCCGCGTTTGATGGTTTCCACGTAGCCTTCGGCGGAATTGGCGGAGGTGTTGTCGAACTTGTCGCCGTGTTTGCCGAGCGCGACTCCGGTGCATGCCGAGTAGCGGATGGTGTTGTTTTCGATAATCCACCCCTTGCTCCAATGAGTGCCGATCAGGCCGACCTGCTCGGCCGTCGGCGAGGCCCAGTTGGTGGCGGCGTGTTCGAGGGTGAAACCGCGCACGGTGATGAAACTGCGGCCGGTTTGGCTTGGATAGAAAACGGCTTTCCTGACGTTGATCTCAATGCAATCCGTATTCGGATCGGTGCCGGGAAACTGCGCGGTGATCGTGGTGGATTCGGCATCCACCGTGGCGAACCAAAGCGGGTTGCACGTGGCAGGGGCGAGCACTTCTTCGGCTTTGGCGGCTTCGGTGAGCCAGTGGCCGTTGCGATAGACCGCGCCGGTGTGGTGTTTGCGGCTTTTTGGATTGAACCAGTCGCCGCGGATTTCGTCGGCATAAGGATTGAAGGAGCCGAAGAAGCGGTTGGGTAAGGTTACTCGCCAAGTGTCGTGTTCCAGCTTGGCCCAACCCTTGATGATCTCCGATCCCTTGATCGCGACTTTCGCGCCGGGCTCAGCCTGATAGATAATGCGCTTGGCATCAGTTTCCCCGCCTCTCGGCGGATCGATGCGTTCGCGATAGCTGCCTTCGTGGACGGTGATGATGTCGCCGGGCTTGGCTTGATTCGCCGCAGCTTGGATGGTCCGCAGCGGTTGGGCGGGGCCGCCTTCTGATGCGTCATTTCCGGTCATTGCCACATGGAATTCCCGTGCGAACAAAGGCGCTAGAAGGAGGAGGGAGACAGCAACGATTTTCGGATATGCTTTCATGCTGGGATGGGAGGCCTCGGGGCACCTCGTATTCAACTGTGGGGTGGCGTGTTCTGCTCCGCTTCTATTGCCTTAGACTTCGCACATTATCGCCATTCATTCTATCTCCATGACAGGAGAATCAACTCTGCGCCCAATCCCCTCGGATCTCATGGGTCATCTCAGACTTGAGCTGCTCCGGCGCGAGGATGCGGTAGGCCTTGGGATCCCATACGACTTCCTGCCCGGACTTGATGGCCATCAACGACAGATGGCTGAGAGCATCGGAACGAACGGCATCTTCGATCGGCGCGATCGAAGGCGTGCGCTCGCGGACGGACTCGATGAAGGAGGCGTAGTAGTTGTTCCGATAGAGCACGCGCTTGTCGCCTTCACATTTTTTCAATCTGAGCCACTCTGGATTGCTGGCTTCCGACCCGTCGCGGCTCAAACTGACCCATCCCTTGGAACCGAAAAACGTGGTCCCATCACCCGGGACATTTTTCCGGTATTTGCTCACGATGGGTTCGGCCTATTTAGTGCTCATGAAATGCATGGGAAAGCCACTGGCGAACTTGATCTCCACATCCCAGTCGGCGCAGTTGTCAAACAACCCCTTGGGCGTGGGAAACTCTCCGGTGCCGCGGAAACTGACCGGACCTTCCTGGTCGTAGTGATGGCCCCAGATCGCAATATCTAACGGATGCGCTCCCCAGCCTGCGATGAAGCCCAGCGAGTAATCCGAGCAATACCAGGAACCTGCGCTGGTGATCCTGTCCACGCTGCACGGCTGCATCGGCGCGGGTCCGAGATAAAGATCATAGTCGAGCCCGGCGGGCACCGGGATTTCCTCAAGCGAGCCGCCACCAGTCCCGGGCGGGGCCCAGACCTCGATGCGTTGAAGATCGCCGATGTAGCCGTTGAGGACCAGTTCGATGCCGCGCTTGAGAAGTTCCTGGCTGCGCTGCTGGATGCCGTATTGGAAAATGCGCTGGTGTTTCTGACAAGCGGCCAACAACGCGCGGTTTTGGTTGAGCGTATGACCTAACGGCTTTTCAATATAGACATCCTTGCCTGCCCGCACGGCAGCCAGACCGATCGGGACATGCTAATGGTCGGGAGTGGCAATGACCACCGCGTCAATCGACTTGTCGGCCA
>JAYVEJ010000554.1:0-3788 GCA_043748885.1 Luteolibacter sp.
CAAGTTGGCCAGAAATTTTCCCCGAACTGGTGGACATTCGACTGCGCGAGGATTGGGACGGCTGGGAGCAGGCGGATTTCCAACCCGCGCTGGATGACATCCGGCGCTGCGTGCGCGGGGAGTTAGATGCGATCCAAGTCCCCGCCAGTGCCACCCCGGAACAGCGCAAAACCATCGCCGCACGGCTGGCCGATCCCGCCACCGTCGTCGCCGTGGGCAAGCGCCGGTTCGCCGAAGCCTGCCTGCAAGCGGCGCTCGCATTTTCTGCCCACAAGGAGGAAACGGAGGTCACCTTCCAGCTCGCCAACCTCGCTCGCAACATGGGCGCAGCTCCCGAACCCTGCCTCCGCGCCGAGGCTCTCGCTCTAACCGCTCTGGGCGATTATGTAAAAGCCCACCCGCGCTGGATCGAGCTCATTACTGAGCACCCGGTGGAAACCACCCTGCCCGGCGACTATGCCGAGGCCGCTTACACCGCGTTTGAAAACTCCGACCCACGGCAGGCGATGGAAATTCTAACCACCGGGATGCATCGCTTCCCACAGGATGGAAACTTCGCGCTGCGAGCCGGCTGGGTCGCGCTGCTAACAGGCGATTCGGAACGTGCCTACCGTTTCCTGCGCGAAGGCCAGCGCATCGGTTTCCCGGTAGAAAAACTCGAGAACGCCACCGCCCTCCTCACCATCGCCGCCGCCCAAACTGGCGCGAGCGACGACGCGGCGGTCTATTTCCAAGACCTGTTAAAAATCGATCCCGCGTGGGCCGACGTCGCGACGCTCGACACGCTCGACTGGCCCGAGGAGTTGAAGGCAACCCTCGGCCAATTCGCCCGGTAGAAACTCAGGCCAGATCTTTCACCTGCACCTGCTTCCACCAGTCCTTGAAAGTGTTGATGAAAACATTGTGATCGGAATCCACCTGATAGGCGTCGTGGTCCTCAAGGTTGCGAAACTGCATGGTCAGCGCATAGTCCCACGATTGGTCAATCACCGGGCGGATCATCACCTTGGCGGGGACGGCCCAGCGGCCTCCAGCCACCCGTTTGATTTCAAACAACGCCGCCAGTCCCTGCTCGAAAATCGCACGGTCCAAGTCATTTTGAAATTCTTCCTTCAGCCAGAAATAAACATGATGCTCCATGCCGTAAGGCCATAAAGTTCGGAGCAGCCACCGACAAGCCCCGATCCCACCGAAAATTCCATCCATGACGCGCCTCCTTTTTCCTGTCTCTCAGTCTATGGGGGGATTGGAAGGCGATCTCCGGCTACTGGGGTACCCAGAACAACCAGCCGCTATTCCGGGCAGGGCTGTTTGACTGATGAATGCGAACCTACATGAACCGATGACCCAGCAGCGCTTCCACCACGGGCAATTCGCCGACGTGAACGCCTTGGTCGCGTTGAAAAAATCCCAGCGCATCTCGGTCTGCATCCCGACGCTCGACGAGGCGGACACCATTGGCGCGATCATTTCCATCATCCGCGAGACGCTGGTTAGGAGCCACGGCTTCGTCGATGAAATCTTGGTCATCGACTCCGGTTCTGAGGACGCGACCCGTGAAATCGCGGCGGCGGCGGGGGCCACGGTTTATCTAGCAGCCGAGATTCTGCCGGGCCAAGAGCGCCACCATGGCAAGGGCGAAAACTTGTGGAAGGCACTCCACGTCGCGAGCGGCGAGATCATCTGTTATATCGATGGCGACATCTCGAACTTCCACCCCGGCTTCATCACCGGGCTAACGGGTCCGCTGCTAGCCAATCCGGGAATCGACTACGTGAAGGCATTCTACGAGCGGCCACTTGCTTACGGTGATGAGTCGCATTCCACCGGCGGCGGGCGCGTTTCCGAGATCCTCGTGCGACCGCTAATCTCGTTGTTTTACCCCGAACTCGGCGGCATTCTGCAACCTCTCTCCGGGGAGTATGCCGCCCGCCGCGCGACCTTGGAGTCGCTTGCATTCCCCGTCGGTTACGGGGTGGAAATCGCCCACCTCATCGACCTCGCCCGCGACGGGAAAATCGACCGCATCGCCCAGACTGACTTGGTGAAGCGCGTCCACCGCAACCGCGACGACGGCGAGCTAGGCAGCATGGCGTTCGCGATTCTGCGAGTGGTCCTGCGCCGCCTCCAGCGCGATGGAAAAATCGCGCTCGCCACTCCCCTCCCCGATCTCTACCAGTCGTGGACGGTGGTCGGTGATAGCGTCCACCTGCTGTCGAAAATCATCCCCGAGCCCGAGCGCCCCGCCATCAATCCTTTTACGAATCACGGATGAAACCGCCGCTCCAAAGCGAGATCAGTGAGACCGCGACGGTCTTCCAGATCTTCATGATCATCCTTTCGGTCTATGTGCTCGTCGCCCTGTTCGTGGATGGCATGTATGATCTCTCGCCCGAGATGGACGGGCTGATCAACCAGATCGACTTCATCGTCTGCATGATTTTCATGGGCGATTTTTTCTATCGGTTCCACCGTGCGCCGTCGAAGTTGAGGTTCCTGCGTTGGGGGTGGATCGACTTCATTTCGAGCATCCCGATGCTCAGCGTTTTCCGGGGCGGCAATGTGATTCGCATCGTGCGGATTTTCCGAATTCTGCGGGCCTTCCGCTCGGTGAAGATTCTCCTCAAGTATCTGTTAAAAAACCGCACGCAGAATACGTTGGTCTCCGTGGCAGCCATTTCCTGCATGGTCGCGATGGGCGGTTCGATGGCGATTCTCCGCTTGGAACAAGCCATCCCCACCGGCAACATCAAGACCCCGTCCGATGCCCTCTGGTGGTCCATCGTCACCATCACCACCGTCGGCTACGGCGACCGTTATCCCGTCTCGGATGGTGGCCGGGTCGTCGCCGCCATCCTGATGATCGTCGGGGTCGCGCTGTTCGGCACCTTCACCGGTTTTGTGGCCAGCATGTTTGTGGAGCCGGACATCAAGCGCGAGGAAAACGAAGTCCACTCGCTCGCGCAGCAAATCAAAGCGCTGCGGGGTGAAATCCAAGCCATCGACGACAAGATCTCTCGCCAAAACCGCAAGGTGAACCGCGAACACCAGAAGAAGATCGCGGCGATTCAACAAGCGCCACCACCCAACAATCCGGCGGACTAACACTCGCAGGAAGCCAATGATGATCTCCCGTTTTCTCGCCAGTTTGCTCTGCCTGCAAGCCGCCTCACCCGCCGCCGAGCTTCCCGCGCAAGGGCTGATGTTAGACTTGGATGCAGCGCATGGCATCAGCTTGGAACACGGCAACCGCGTCGCGAAGTGGCTCAGCCAGGCGCCCGCGCATGGTTATGAATTCCACAAACGCGACGAAGGCCGCAGCGATCCCGGCTCCGGCCGCCCCACCTTGCGGGAGAACGTGGTGGAAATTGGCGGATCACCCGCGCTGGTGTTTCTCCAACAGGAATTGGTCTGTCCAGACGAGGACGCCTTCGACTCACTGACCACCGGCAATGGCCACACCTGGGCGGCGGTGGTGGCCGTGCATCCGCAGCGAGTCGGGCTGATCGACGTGAATTCGTTTTTCGGAAATCTCCGCAACGCCGGAAATTACGAGGGCATGTGGGGCTGTTTCATGGACGACAACCGCCCGTGGTATGGCGTGCGGAACGGTCTCAGCTTCGGCAGATTCGATGCGAACAACCCGCAGTTGCTCGCGCCCGCTGCGTTCGTGCCCGGCCGCTTTCACCTGCTCATCGGCCGCATGGGAGCTGGAACTGGCGAGGTCCGGCTGGAATTTTTCATCGATAGCGCAGAACCCACCGCCACTGCCAGCGTCCCAGTTTCCG
>JAYVEJ010000555.1:0-3781 GCA_043748885.1 Luteolibacter sp.
CTTCAATCGCTACCGGATTTCAAGGCTCGACGCTACCCTAGGAAACCCGGCGGCTCCACTCATCATGCTCACCCAGACTGAGGCCTCATTGTCTCCTGAAACTGTCAGTGGACGGCCCCAGTTGAGTCTCTATCAGGGTGCGCTGGCCATCGACGGCTGGCCGAAACTGCGGCTGGACCGGGCGCTCATCGAGTTCCGCGGGACTGAGGCCGACATCATCGGCCTGCGAGTCCTCCATGAAACCGAGAACCGCGGGGCGCTCGAATTTTCCGGCACGGTGGCTCCCTACCAACCGGACCAACCCTCGACCTTGGCCGTTAAACTCGATGCGTTCGAACTCTCCGGCATCATCGGACCGGCGCTGGGGCGTCTATTCTCAGGCCGGATTGATTCCTTGCCGGTCGCCAATTCTAACTATCTCTCGTTTCTGTCGGTCGAGAAAACTTCGCCCAGCCTCGATGTTTCATTCCGCGTTTCCCCCACTTCAAAAATCGAGGTGCAGGGGTTTCCGTTCTTGTTTGGGCTATCCCAAACGTTGGGTGAAGACCCATGGTTTGTGCATCCCGTCTTCGAGGATAATGCCGTCGGAGTGATCCACCGGGAAGGCGGCATCGTCACCCTTCGCGACCTGCGGATGGAAAGCAAAGACCGCATGGCACTGCGGGGGGAAATCTCAGTCGCAGCCAATCAGAGCCTGAGCGGAAATCTCCAAGTCGGCCTCGCCGAAGCCATGATTGCCGCGGCACCCACTTCCCGTTTGAAATCCATGTTCGGTCCGCCCAAAGAGGGTTTCCGGTGGCTTACCCTCAAGCTCAGCGGTCCAGTGGCGGATCCCTTGGACAACTTCAAGGAGCTTTTCTCCGCCGCCCCAGTCACACCCCGCAAAGCCCCTGCGGCGGACGACACCGAAGGTTCGTCCTTCGAGGAGCTTACCCGTCCCAAATAGAGCGAGTTATCTCGCCCACAAGTGCTCGTAGCACACTCCGGTGGCTGGCATTTGCCCTGCGGCAAATCAAGCGGAACATTTCCGAAGAACAGCGTGGCGCTCCCGTTGGATTTGCTCCAAGGTTCACGACGGATAGGGCAGTTAGAACTGCCATCCACTCACCCAAATACCAACCAATACCGACCATGCAAACTGCCAACGTCAATCTGCCGATCACTGTCACCGTGAGACACGAGCAAGTGACCGATGCCCTCCGCGATCACGCGCACAAGAAGATCGAGGGACTCCACCTCGACTACCCGCGTATCATCGAGGCCAAGGCCATTCTCGACGTCCAACGAAACCGGCACATTGCCGAAATCATTCTTTTTTGCGCCAATCACATCACCATCGAAGCCCACACCGAGGGCAAAGACATGTATGTGGCACTGGATGAAACCATCGAGAAAATTGCCCGCCGGATGCGCAAGCACAAGACCCGGCTGATGAAGAAACACCGCCCGCATCGCAACGAATCGATCCGCTACCTCGAAGAGCGGTTTTTCAAAGAAGAAGTTCTCGACCACCCAGAAGACTCAGACATCGATCCAGAGCCATTCATCGTCCATCCTGAGAACTATCAGATCCGCACCATGTTCAAGGAAGATGCCATCATGCAGCTCGAACTAACGGATCGACCATTCGTCCTCTACAAGAGCGCCCGCCGCGATTGCCTAACCATCGTCTATCGCCGCAAAGACGGCGACTACGCCTCGATGGACATCAAGGATTGACCGCGTATTGATTTATCAACCGCAAAGCCGGACAGGAACTCCTGTCCGGCTTTTGCGTGATGCCTCCTCGAATCGTTGCCCATGCATCGACTGAAACGCCATCCATTTCCTGTTCTCGCGCATTTTGATCAAGTGGTGGCGGTATCAT
Source organism: Luteolibacter sp. (assembly GCA_043748885.1). Taxonomy (GTDB): domain Bacteria; phylum Verrucomicrobiota; class Verrucomicrobiia; order Verrucomicrobiales; family Akkermansiaceae; genus Luteolibacter. The sequence goes on from JAYVEJ010000555.1 coordinate 1,868, forward strand.
TTGCGTTCCCCTCAGCCGCACTCCGCCCGTTAGTTCCCGCTGGCTTGGAGATCGATGTTTACGGCGACTTCGGCTTCGTGACTGCGGCGCTGGTATGGACCCGCGAGCTGCGTCCCGCCGGGTTTCCGAAATTCTTGGGGCAGGATTTCTTTCTGGCGGGCTATCGGATTTTCACCCGCCTGCGCGATGAATCCGGGCGGAATTTGCGCGGACTCCGAATTCTGCGAAGTGAGACGGACCGACGTCGGATGGTCATGTTAGGTAACCAAATGACCGGGTATAACTACCGCCAGGTGGCGGTGCAGATCCGTAAATCGAACTCGGAGACGCGGGTGATCACTGCACTTGCCAGTGGCGAAAAGACGCTGGACCTAACATTTGATGCCGTATCGGAAAACGCGCCGTTGCCGGAAGGCTCGTGTAAACCAACGCACAGGACCGTCGCCAGAGTCCGCTGAAAATCCACAGTCCTAACGAAATTTCAAGGATGGCGATGACCCGAGTCGCCCAATCCGCAATCCCCTCCCCCAGAATCCGCCCGACGATCAGCCGGTGGCGCGGGATGCCGTTAGACAGCTTGCTGAAAAGCCCGTGAAACCCCCAAACTGAGCCGAAGAAGATCGTCAGGAATTGATGGAAACGGGCGTTCATTAATTTCCCTCCGGCTCCAGATTAACGCCCCCTTCATCTGCCGCGATGGCGACAATTTTCTGCTGAGAGATTCGCTTCATACGATTCCCAAGTCGATATCCCGGACCACTTTGCGGAACTTCGTTTCATGCGCTCCCGGCACAACGAGTCCGCGCGGGCCGATCCGGAAGCAGAGGTTTGAGAGTTCCTTCTGAGACGCGACTTGATCGGCGGTTTGGCTGTCTCGGCATTCGAATAGGCAGGCATCGCCTTGGCGGCGGAGGGCGGTGCCGTCACTTTCGCAGGACTTGAGAAAATCTGCCAAGCTCTGCGGCAAGGGTGAGTCACCGCAGCTTTCGAGGAAGGCCGCGAAGTCACCCGCACTTCTTCCGCGCTCGGCAGCGCTGATTGCCCGTTCGCGGTCGAGTTGCCAACTCCGATCGCTCACGGGCTGCGCCCAAGTTTCTAGTAGCAAACGGTCGGCAGGTGTCGGGTGACCGGAAATGACTTCGATACTCAGGACCGACGAAACTGATAGCTCGAGCAAGGTCGCCGGGCGCGACGGTTTGAAATCGTCGTTTAAACCCAGGCAATAGGCTCCCAGATGGGTGATGCGGAACGCCCGCAAACCATCATAGCGAGAGAGCCATTTCATATCGTCCGCTCCCCACTGGTCGCGGAAATCGTTCCTCGCATCCGTCGGGTGGACGTAGGCGATGTCGATCAATCCCAGAGTCGCGGCATATTCAAAAAGCAGCACGAGGAGGTAGCGAAATTGAAGGATGTTCCATCCGCCATAGCCATCGTATCCCAAGTTCCCATACTTCGCATCGCACAGGTAGAGTCTCCACGGATCATGAGTGATGTGAAATTCACGGTCCGTTGCCTGCATGTAGTTTGACAAGTCATCCACTTCGATCCACTCGCCCACCGGGCAATCGCCCAAGGCGGAGACAAGCGCCTCGCGGCGCGGCGGCTTGGCCGTCATGTGGTTTTTCGCGGACTGACCTTTGATGTCGTTGACGCGGTTGAATTCGTCGTAGGTGGTATTGCCAAGCCATTTGCGCCAGACATCCCGGATGGTCTCGTGCGGAGCCTGCCGCAGAGCCTTGATGCCGGCAGGCGCCAGCTTCGACTTGGATCCATTGCTAGAAATCAAGCGGGCATTCCGCAGCAGCAGTGCCCAAGCGACCGGTTTGATGAAGCCGATTTCTTGTTCATGATCCCATTTCTTCGGCGCGAATGCGACTTCCGACGGGTAAAAATCCCCACCTGTCAGGCAGG
>JAYVEJ010000556.1:0-3774 GCA_043748885.1 Luteolibacter sp.
TTCGCATCCTACTTCCTAATCACCGCCGATTTCATCCAGTGGGCGCGCGACAACGACATCCCAGTCGGCCCCGGTCGGGGATCGGCGGCAGGTTCGCTGGCGTCTTATGCCATGGGCATCACCGACATTTGCCCGATGCGTTTCGGGTTACTATTCGAACGATTCCTCAACCCAGAGCGGGTCAGCCCGCCCGACGTCGATATCGACTTCTGCCAGAGTCGGCGGGTGGAAGTTATCGACTACGTGCGGAAAAAGTATGGTGAGCGCAGCGTTTCCCATATCATCACTTATGGTAAGTTAGGCGCGAAGAGTGTGTTGCGCGATGTTTGCCGAGTGATGGGAATTTCCTATGGCGAGGGCGACCGGATTGCTAAACTCATTGAGGCGAAACCGGACATTAAACTCAAGGATGAGTATGAGGCGAAGCCAGAGCTGAAAGAACTCATCGAAAGCAGCTCCACCTATCAACAACTCTGGAGCTACGCCACCAAGCTCGAGGGACTTGCTAGAAACGTCGGCGTCCACGCCGCCGGTGTGGTGATCGGTGACAGGCCGCTCGATGAACACGTCCCGCTTACACGCGGCAATGAAGGCGAAGTCGTCACTCAGTATGACATGAAGGCGATCACGGATGTGGGTCTGCTGAAGATGGATTTCCTCGGATTGAAGAACCTAACTGTCATCCACGAGGCGGTGCAGCATATCCGCAAACACACCCCGGAGTTCGCCATCGAGACCGTTTCGCTGGAGGATTGGAAAACCTTCGAGCTGCTCAACCGCGGTGAGACGATGGGTGTCTTCCAACTAGAATCCGGCGGCATGGTCGAGACGTGCCGCAAGTATGCCATCGAGAAGATCGACGACATCATCGACCTTCTCGCCGTCTATCGGCCGGGTGCGATGCAGTTCATCGACCAAATGCTCGATGTTAAAAAAGGCCGCACCCGCGCGATGTATGAACATCCGCTGTTGGAAAAAATCTGCGGCGACACGTTCGGCGTGATGATCTATCAGGAGCAAGTTCAGAACGCGGCGAAGGTGCTGGCCGGTTACTCACTCGGCGGTGCCGACTTGCTGCGCCGCGCGATGGGCAAGAAGGACCCAGTGGAGATGGAGAAACAACGGGCGCAGTTTGTTGAAGGTGCAGAGAGAACTAATAACATTGGAAAGAAACTCGCCGACCAAATCTTCGATAAGATCGCGATGTTCGCGGGTTATGGATTTAATAAATCGCACTCGGCTTGTTATGGTCACATTTCCTACTGGACTGCTTATCTGAAGGCGAATCACCCGGTCGAGTTCATGGCCGCGTTGTTATCTAACGAGATTCACAACACGGATAAGATCAGCGTATTCGTTTCAGAATGCCACCGGATGGGGCTGGAAATTCTACCGCCGAACCTCAATGAATCGCAGCTCCGGTTTTCCCCCGAGGTCACGCTCAATGGCTCGAAGGGCGTGCGCTACGGCCTTGCCGCGATCAAGAACTGCGGCGAGGGCGCGATGGCCATCGCCATCAAAGACCGGAAGCAGAATGGCAATTTCACCTCGCTTGAAGACTTCGCCTCACGGCTTGATTCCAAGGTCGTCAACAAGCGCATCCTCGAAAATCTCGCAAAAGCCGGGGCGCTCGATTGGACTGACGAAACTCGCGCCGGGATGTGTGCCCGGCTTGAGCAAGTCGTGGCCTCCGCCTCGTCCGCCCAGCGCGACCGTGCGTCTGGCCAAGTTTCGATGTTTGATGCGATGGATTTCGCCGCGCCCGCCAAAACGAAATCGAAGCGCTCGTCCGAGCCGTTCGTCGAGGAATGGAGCAAGGACGAACGGCTGGCTCACGAAAAGGAGTTGCTAGGTTTCTACGTCACCGGCCATCCGCTCGACAAATTCCGCAGCGTCATCGACTCAAACAAATACCGCCGCCTCGGCCTGATCGACGATCTCGATCTAGCCAACCCGCGCGAGCGCTTTCCCTTCGCCGGGATGGTCCGTTCGTTAGACGCGAAGGTGACCAAGACCGGCAAGCCCTTCGGGGTGTTGGTGCTGGAAGATTTCACCGGCAGCGCCGAGATCATGCTGTGGGGTGAGACCTTCGTCCCCGCCCGCGACGCCGGACTGCTAGAGCCGGGAAAAATCATCAAGCTCAAGGGCAACATCCAAGTGGACGACCGCACTGGCGGCCGCCGCATCACTGGCAACGAACTCGGCGAACTCAAACCCAAGCGCGGTGCAGCCAACACCAACGGCCCGTTAGAGCTGATGCTGTGGACGACCCGCCACAGCGAGCGCGACCTGATAGAAATCAAGCTGGCCCTCGGCAACCACCCCGGCACCACCCCGGTGTTGCTGCATTTTCAAAACAGCGCCGGCCGCCGGATCACCGTCGCGGCGGGTGAGTCATTCAACGTCAAGCGCGACGAGGATCTGGAAGAAGCACTGGGGCGCTGGCTGGAGGAGTAAACCTCATGAACGCGGTATTCATCCGGGTTGGTAGGTGAAGGTGGCCACGATTCGGTGCTTGGTTAGTTGTGAGAACCAAATCATAGCCACCTAATTTGGGAGATGGGAGTTTTTTAGGCTCTCATGCTTTCTTTTTGCCACTGTGAAGGTCAAGTCCAGCAAGGATTCGCGGGGGCAAGGACAGGCTCTAACTAAAAACGCAGCCGCTAAAAAGTGGTGCAGGAACGCCAGCAACTACGTCGCCGATCACGACGGCAAGCGGTGGAAGTGTCTTCTGATTTCCCACGACGGAATCGCCGCTAATATGGCAATTGAGGGACTGGCTGTTAAGTTTGGCTATTCAGAAATGTGATCACACAGCGGGAAACTCAGTTGATAGTCGTAGCGATCAATATTGAGGAGCTGGAAGAATTTCCCGACTGTGCATCCTGCTTCACTTCTCTTATTTCTATAGGCCAAGTTAGTTCTTGTCAGGGGTCGGCTCGGCCACGACCCAATCTTCTGAAACCAAGCGGATGATTTCAAACTGAAGGGGTTCGCCGTCTTTCACCCGGCTGAGTTCCAAGGTCGCGCGACTGAGTTTCCGACCATCTAAAAACAGTCTATCCATGGCGGTCGCCACTTCTGAATTTACCCTGCAATAGCCGCGCAGAAGAGCTTCTGTATCGGGCGAGGCGACTCCATAACAAACCCATTGTTTATCATCGCCGAAGGGGCCGTTATAATACACATCGTGTCCGACGAAAACCCGCACCAGTGCTTGCTCGGCGCCTTTACCTAACAGCGTCTGCCACGACGGCTTGACGCTGCGAGCGAAGGCGTCGAAATCCAGTTTCCAGTTGCCCGCCGCATCGGGGGTTAGAAAGGCCAACCGCTCGACGGGCTTTGCCTTGTTTTTATAAATCACCAGCACTCCATCCAACAGAATGCCATTCACATCCATGCTGCTGAGCCACTCAAAGCGGTCGATGAGGCCATCGCGACGGTCCGAGGCGTTGAGGAAGGCCAGGATCTCGGCGCGGCTGGCGCTACCCATGCGGAACAGCGATTCTAACTGGTCTGGATCGCGGTTGGTGATCGCCCGTTTCACCATTTCCAGAGCTTGCTCGCGGCTGGGCGAAGGAAACTTGGACGCCACCCTCACCTGAGAGTCGCGGTTGACGAGGGGTCCGGCGTCAGCGGTGGAATCGTGGAAAAGGTAGGGCAGCAACCAGAATGAAACGGCCAAGCCGATCACCATCAAGGTGAGCACGCTGAGCACAGCCGACCAGATCAGGAGCATTCGGCTGCGGGCGGGATTGCTGCGGCTTCCCCGCC
>JAYVEJ010000557.1:0-9757 GCA_043748885.1 Luteolibacter sp.
CGTGATCGACTGGAGCTTTTTGCCGGGCGGCTTGGCGGTGATTTCGATGCCGGATTCGAGCGGGTCGCTGTCGTCGATCAAGTTGAGGTCGGCCTCGCCTTTTTCGCCGAAGAGCTCCTTGAACATCTCGCGGAAGTTGATTTTGACCTGGGCGAAGGTCTCGGCGAACAGGCGCTGGGTCTCGGTGTTGATGCGGTCGATGACTTCTAGCAACTCAGTCTTCGAGTTGACGAGGTCGTCGTGTTGGCCTTTGAGGAAATTGTAGCGTTCTTCGAGTTCCTCGAACTCTTCGATGGCGTCGAGGTTGACCGGACCCATCGCATCGAGACGGCGCTTGATGTCGGCGACGATGGATTCGACGAAATCCCAATCCGGCTCGCCGGTCATTTCACCCGGGAGTTCGGCGTCGTCGTCATTCGTGCCATCGACGACGACGGTTGGCATTTCATCGTCCTCCGACTCCTCTCCGGTGATGATGGACTGTCGCCCACCGCGACCTTGCAGGGCTTTCTGCGAGGCGATGCTCGTTAGAAGGGCGTGGGCGTCTGGCTCGAAGGTAGTTAGATCGATCTGATGGCGCTCTTGAATGGTGGTGGAAAGACTCTCAAGTCGGAGATCCAGCTTGGTGCAGGCGATTTCCTCGCGGCCTTTTTGTTCGTTCACTTTCGAGTGATCCCGGCGGATCGCGGCGAGGAGGGTCTCGGCGGTTTCGATGGCTTCTAGCAATTCCGTACGGCCAGCGGAGCGGGTGTTGATTTCCACCTGCAAGTCTTCCACTTCCGCGCGGTGCGACTCGCATTCTTCCGATAAACGGGCGTTCTCGCCCCGGGCGGCTTCGATGCGTTGGTCGAATGCATCGATCTCCGTCTCGCGGCGGATTGCCACGTCGCGCAGTTCGGAGAGACGCGCTTCCATCGGCTTTTGCTGTTCTTCGGCGGACTGCTTGGCGCGGCGCTCGACGGCGAGTTCGGTGCGCAGCTCGTTGAGTGTTTCCACGATGTCTTGCTCGCGGCGGACGATGGAGTCCGCCTCGGATTGCAGGCGGCGGGACTCATTTTCAAGCGCCTCTAACCGCTCGCGGGCGGAGGCGAGTTCGCCTTCGAGATGCTCGCGACCTTCGGCAGCGGCGCGTTCGCGGTTGTCGAGTTCGCCGCGCTCCCATTTGACGTTTTCGAGTTTGGTTTCGAAATTCTCGACCTCGCGGGTGGCGAGGCTGAGTTGGCCTTGCAGGGTTGAGAGATCGACTTTCTGGCGCTGGAGACGCTCGCGCGAAACCTCCACTTCCTCGCGGAGTTGTTCGAGGCGCGACTCAAGCTCGGTCACCCGGTTGCGGGCTGCTTCGTCGGCAGTGGTGAGTTCGGCGACTTCGGCAGCGAGCGAGCGGACTTCGTTTTGCAGCTCGAGCACCGAAGTGCTGCCCTCGGCACCGGTGCCGCCGCGCAACATGCCTTCGCCTGATAGAATCACCCCGGCTAGAGTGACGAAGGTGATGCCGGGTTGCGAAACCCGCAGCCGCAGCGCGGTCGCTAGATTTGGCACGATCAGGACTTTTTCTAGCAGTCGCTCGATGACGGTGGAAATCCGGCTGTCGGACTTCACGCGGTCGAGTGCCCACGCGGTCGCGCCCTCGGGCAGCGACTCCATCTGGCTGCCGGCGGAGTGGCCGATGAATGACTCCGGCAGCACCGCGGCGACGCCTAACTGTTTCTCAGTGAGGCGGGTGATGACTGCTTCCGCCATCGCTTGATCCTGGACCAGTACGGCTTGCAAATGATTCCCGAGCGCGGCCTCGATGGCGCGGGCGCACGAGTTATCGGCCTCGATAAATGAGGCTAGCACGCCATGGACGCCGGGCTTGAAAACATCCGGTTGGCCGAGACCTTTGAGCACGTTCTGGGTGCCTTTTTCGAAGCCTTCGCCGCTTTCGACTAGCTGGCGGACGGCGTCGAAACGCGCGGATCGCTGGGCGAGCAGCTTGTTCGACTCGATCGACGCCACACGCGCTGCATCAAGGTCGCCGCGAGTGTGCTGATAGGTGCGCTCGGCAAATTGGAACGCTTCGGTGAGTTCGCCTAACATCGAGCCAGTGGCTTCCACCTCGCTGGCGATCCGCGCCTGCTCGGCGCGAAATTCTTCGAGCTCGAGGGTGAGCCGTTGTTCCTCGTCGCCAAGCTGGCGCGAGCGTTCGCGGTTGCCCTCTAACTGGGCGAGCGCGCTTTCGATTTTCGCCTGCATCGAGGCGATGATCTGCTGCGTGCGGTTCGCCTCGCCACGGGTTTCGCGGAGCGCGGTCTCGATGGTTTCGCGCTCCTCGCGGGTGCCCTTGGTGCGGCTTTCCTGCTCGGCGAGCTGGATTTCCTTCTCGGCGATGATCCGGCTGAGTTGGTCCAGCGATTCGTTAGCCGCGATGAAGTCGAACTCCTGTTTCGCAAGTTTTTCGCGGGTCTCGGCGATGTCCTCGTGGTTCTGGCGGATGCGGGATTCCAGCTCGGCCTTGCGCTCGTCGTTGAAGGAAATGCGGCCGGCCGCGGAGTTCAGCGCGTTACGATGTTCGTTAAGGCGTTGGCGGAGTTCGGCGAGTTCTCCTTCGAAAATCCGCGCCGCAGTGCGGGCTTCCGTGACCGCCTCTTCCTTGGCGGGAAGCTGCATTTCCAGCTCAGTATCGCGCACTTCCAGCCCACGGATGGAGACCACCAGTTCGTCGCGCTCGGCGGTGAGTTCGACAAATTTCTTGTGCCCGAGATGGGTGTCGAGCACCCGCGTGTCGGCGGCCAATGCCTGATAGCGGCGGGCTTTCGCGACTTGGCGGCGCAGCGAATTCATCCGCCGCTCTTGCTCGGCCAGCACGTCGGAAACGCGCAGCAGGTTCGCCTCAGTGAACTCCAGTTTCCGCAAAGCTTCCTTTTTCTCACGTTTAAATTTCGTGATCCCGGCGGCCTCCTCAAACACCGCGCGGCGTTCTTCCGGCTTCGACGAAAGGATCTGGTCGATCTGGCCCTGAGCCATGATCGAGTAGGCGGTCCGGCCAATTCCGGTGTCCATCAACAGGTCGTGGATGTCCTTCAACCGGCAGAGCGTGCCGTTGATCCGGTATTCCGAGCGCCCGTCGCGGAACACCCGGCGGGTCAGCGCGACTTCGTTGAAATCCACCTTCAGCGGGCCTTCGCAGTCGGCCATCGTCAGCGTCACTTCGGCCATCCCCAGCGGTTTGCGCTTCTCGGTGCCGTTAAAAATGACGTCCGCCATTTCGCCGCCGCGCAGCGCTTTGGCTGAGGTTTCGCCGAGCACCCAGCGGATCGCATCGACGACGTTGGATTTGCCGCAGCCATTCGGACCGACGATGCCGGTCACGCCTTTGGCGAATTCGAACACGGTCTTATCCGCGAACGACTTGAAGCCGTGGATTTCGAGAGTTTTGAGATACATTCAGACAGGATGTGGGGTTAGAGGTGAAGCCCGAGAGGGAATTGGGCTGACGGAAATTTACCCAACCTCCCGCCGTCTGCAATCCTTCAAGTGGGAACGGCACAAGATATGGTGTCAAAATGTCCCCCGAGGTACAAGATGGTGTGCTTGGAGGTATTTAGGATACCCAAAGCATTCTGCAAGTTGGGGCGATTCACTTGAAACACTTTGCGACTCAGGGGTTTTGTGTAACTTTGCGGCCACCCATTATGCGCAGCTTCCCATCAATCACCGCCGCTTTGCTTGTTCTCCTCTGCGGTGCGCCCTTGGCAAGCGCAGCGACCAAGGCTCCGGCAGCTCCCTCCAACCTCGCCGTCAAAGCTCTCGGCGTAAATGCCTTCCAAGTGGAGTGGAAGGATAATTCCAAGAATGAAGTGGGCTTTGAGATTCGGGTGGCGCTCAAAGGCGGGACTCCCCAGCGCTACGTCCTCGTGCCTACGGCTAACATCACTTCCTACACAGTCACCACCAACGAACTGCCAGGCAATGAGTTGGTATTCCAAATGACCGCCTACAACGGCGTGGCCGGGAAGGAAATCCTTTCGAAGCCGACCTCCATCGTCTCGGTCACCGCGCTCTCAGCCAGCACCTTCGGAAAACCCACCATGCTGCTTGCCAAGACCATCGACGACGGCCGGATCCGGCTCTCCTGGCAGGACAACGCCACCTCGGAAAACGGTTATCAGATCGAGACCCGCCTCGGCACCCAGAAATGGACGGTGCTGGGTAACATCGGCCCAGGACTCACTTTCAGCATCATCACCTCGGGCTATTTACCCAGCGAGACTCGCTCGTTCCGGGTTCGTGGAATCAAAGGCACTGTGTTCACCAACTACTCGAATGTCGCGACTGCCACCACCAAGACATTTCAAGCGCCGTCCCACTTGGTCGTCACCGCCCTGCCCGAGGGCGCGTTTTCGTTCAAATGGAAGGATCGTTCGGCGGTGGAAGGCGGTTTCGAGCTTGAGTCAAAACTCGGCAGCGGAAACTTCGAATCGCTGGGAACCGTCGCCGCCAATGTCACCTCGACCGCTTCCGTCCCCGGATTCACGCCATCAGCCGCCCATCAGTTCCGAGTCCGCGCATTCCGCCTCGCGGGCACCGTGAAAACCTATTCCGGCTTTTCAAATGTTTTCTCCATCCAATCCACGCCGCTAGCCGCACCCATCACCCTTGCGGTGACCGCCACTACCGACAGTTCGGCCACCCTGACGTGGGTCGATAAATCGGCGCGGGAAAATGGCTTTGAGATCCTCTACCGAGTGGTGGGAAGCACCCCTTTTGCATCGGTGATTGCGGCTGCGAATGCCCAGACCTTCACGGTCGCGAACCTCGACTCTGCCGCCACCTATGAATTTCGCGTTAGCACCGTGCTAAGAGGCTTTTTCGGCAATGTCACCGACTCCTCGGACTTCAAATCGGTGCAAGCTCGCACCAAAGAAGGCTTCGTCGGGAATTTCAAGCCACCCATTCTCACCGGAAGCTCCTTTCTCTATCCGCTTCAAGTCTCACTGCCCTCAGCAGTGACCGCAATATCGGTGACCGGCTTGCCGACTGGACTCACTCTCAATTCCGGCAATGGCACCATCACCGGCACCCTCGCCGCCGCCGGAAATTACACCGCCCTTATGACGGCCACCTTCGCCGACGGCCACACCGCCACGCACAGCTTGATCCTAAACTCAGTCTCGCCGGCACCCATCGCGATCCAAAGCTTTGCCGCCACGAGTGTCCCGCTAGCCACCTCCAAGACGGTTTCTCTAGCCGGGAAATTTAGCGATCCCGACACCGCCAGCGCGGCCCGCGTGATCACCAGCAAAGGCACTTTCGACATCATCCTTTTCCCGTTTTCCACCCCTCAGACGGTGGACAACTTCCTCGATTACACCGATGCCGGGGAATACAACAACGTCTTCTTCCATCGCTCGCTCTTGGACTTTGTGGTCCAAGGCGGTGGCTTCAAACACACTCCCACTGGCGGCTTCACCAGCGTCAACAAATTCGCGCGAGTCCTCCCCAACGAACCCGGCCTTTCTAACGTGAGGGGAACTGTGGCGATGGCGAAGTCCCCGGGTCTTCCCAGCAGCGCGGCCTCCGAGTGGTTCGTGAACGTAAGCAACTCAAACGCCTCCAACTTAGACATCCAGAACGGCGGTTTCACTGTGTTTGGTCGGGTTCCCGCTGCCGGGATGATCGTTGTGGATCAGATCAACCACTTGCCAGTTCACAACTACACCATTCCCTTCGTAACAGGGGATAGGTTGCTTGAGGATATCCCGGTAAATGCCACCACCGCACCCGACACTCTGGACCCCGCCCTTCTGGTGAAAGTCACCTCGGTCGTCGCAGCACCTATTTTGACTTACGACGTGCTCAGTCTAAACCCCGCCATCGCCACAGCGATCTTGTCGGGCACCGACATCACCCTCACCGCCGTCGCCACTGGCAGCACCACGGTGCAGGTGAAAGCCACCGACTTGGATGGCCAATCAGTCACTCAGAACATCGCCGTGACGGTTCCCTGATTTCCTCATTCGCGCGCCTTGGCATAAGCCGCGCGCAGGGAAATCGACTCCGAGCGTTTCTGATGAGCTAGCGGCGCGGCTTGCTCGATGGCCACACGCAGCGTGAGTGTGTCCGTTTCACTCTTGAGAAATGCGGCCAGTTCAATGGCAAGTTTCAGGTCGATCGCGGCCAAGGTGGCTCCAAGTTCGGCGGCAGTTTCAGGCGCGATCTCGCCCGCATTGAGTTGGCTGATGACTTGCTCGCGTTCGTTTCGCTTGGAGTTCAAGGCGGCGGATTGAAGCGCGACGGCCGCTGCGGATTGAGAAAAGTTGACCTCGGTTTCCTCCACCGCGAGCGCGGACTCGTCCGCCACGCGATGCGTCGCAAGAGCCTTGGTATTGATGGCAGCGGCGGTCCAGCGTTTGAGCGAGGCCTTCATATTAGCGAGATTGTCTGCCAGTTCCGGCTTGGCCATCTCCGCTGCGAGGATTTGCAGCCGAGTCGCGATGGTCGGCGGGTTTCCTTGGATTTCACCCACCGCTTTAGCGTCGGCGGTTAGGAAAACCCGCACCGTGCCTCGGGCGTCGGCGATGAACGCACGTTTCCCCTCAGAATCGAGCGCGACGGCGGTCGGCAGGGTGGGAAGTTTCTCCACCAGATCGCGGGCCGCACTGAAGTCGGGTTTCCAGAATTTCGCCTTTAGATCGCGCCCCGCCGTGACCGATGCGCCATCGCGGGCAAACGCCAAAGCCGTGACTCCGCCCGAGTGGGCATCGTTCTTGCGGACTTCGCTGCCGCCATTCATCTCCCAAAACCGGACGCTGCCGTCCTCGGAGGCGGTCGCCAAGATGTCAGAATCCGCCCGGAAAACTGTGGCGGTGATCGCCGCTTGGTGGCCGCGCAGGGTGTGGAACTCGCTACCCGTCCCACTTTCCCAAACCCACACCCCGCCGTTGCGGTCGCCGCTGGCGAGCAAAACTCCGTCGCCCGAGAGATCCAGCGCGGTGATCCAGTCGGTGTGTTTTTTGATCGACCTCACCAGCGCCCCAGTTTCTGTGTTCCAAATTTTTAAAAGTCGCGATGGCCCGCCCGTGGCGACGAGGTCGAAGCCAGGCCGGATGTCCACCGCGAGCACGCTATCGAATTCCTTGGCCACGCTCAGCAAACGCGCACCCGTGGTGATGTCGAAGGTCACGGTGACCCCCGATTTTCCAGGAATCCCTCCGCCGACGACCAAATAGCGACCGTCAGGCGTAAATGCCAAGGACACAGGATCACCCTCGGGAAACGGCAGAATTCCTACCAGTTCCAACGATTCCGTGTGATGGAGGAGCACTTGATGTTGCCCCGTGATGGCCAGCAAAGGTGCCCACGGCGATGCGGCGATCGCGTGAATCGCAGCCGCTCGCGAGGTCACCACCGGCGGCTCTAGCAGGAGATCCACGGGCATCGGCGGTGGCCCATCGGGCTTGGCCGCAGGATCGGAGCGCAGGCTGGTTTCGAACTTCGGCTTCGACGGCTTGCGGGCGGAAGATGCCTTGTTTTCCAGCAATCCACCTTCGATCCAGCGCTTGAGAATCCCAATCTGTTCGTTGGAAAGCTTGTCGCCCTCCGGCGGCATTTTCTTCTCGCCGGTTTGCAGGACGGCGGCAATCAGCGGCGAGCCGAGATCGCCCGGCTCGACGATTTTTCCGCCAGAGCTGCCTTTGAGGGCACCGGCGAACGACGAAAGATCCAGCCCGCCTTTGGTCTTGTCCGGGTTGTGGCAGTTCAGGCAGGACTGCTGAAACAACGCGAAAACTTGGTCATCATACGTCGTCTTTTCCTGGGCAAAGCCCGAGCAAGACAAGGCAATGAAGATGGAGGCGTGACGCAGCATTTCGGAAAAACTGCCCGTCAATACGCACGCCTCATGCACAGGCTAACGCCGAAAACGCGGAAACCCGCCGATTTCCCCAAGCTTCAGTAGCGAATCGCCGTGACCTGCTTAGGAACCATCGCCGGAATCGCGAGGGCCGTCAGCGTGCAAAATCCCATCAACGCGAGGATGCCCCAATTGACGGGATCCTGATTAAGGGTTTGCGCAAAATAGTAGTAAGCCTGCTGCTGCGGCGACTGAAAAATCAACGCCGGAAGTGTCAGCAACGCGCATAAGAGCAGCGCCGGAGCGCACAGCGCCATCATCAGCGAGGCGTTCTTCTTGCTAAGGCGCGACGTGAGTAAAAGCCACGGCCCGCTGATCAGCGAAAGGCGCAACAGGCGGGCGATGCCTTGCGTGGAAAAGATGCCGTGGCTGACGGCATTTTTCACCCGTCGGGGTGTGACTGGGTTCAAAGTTAGGGTTAGGGACATGTCCGGGGCTATACGTGATCGCGTATGATGGCAATAATTTTTTAATATTTCAGTGCTATAAACATCTACGAACTTCCTCGTTTTTAAAATTTGCCGCCACCTGTGCGCGGAAGGAACTCGGTCCCTTCCAACCAGTGGGCCTGCCGATGCAAGCGCCGCCAACCGCCAACTATCAGGAAATCCGGACCCTCGCAGATGATCTTCCTGCCCTGCTGCTGGATGAAGCGCGATGCCGAGTATGAAATCGTAGTGCTGGAGTTGGAGTCGGAAAACTGTCCGGCCAGGCTGCCCACGAGCCCGAAGGCGATCTGGGGGAACCGAGGGCTGAAAAGGTGGGGGGGCGCAGAGGCTCGAAAGAGACGAGGCGGAGGATGGAGTTTTCTTCCGAAACAATCTGCCGTCAGTCCCCGTAGTGGCCCGTCTCATGGAGCTTATCCTTTTCACCGCCACTCTAACCTATGCCCAAGTCCTCACTGCCCCCGGTGCGGGACTCGCGCTTGTCGCCAGTGACCGGTGATAATTCACCTACTATAGATAGATCCAACAATTATAAGATATATGATTACAAAATTGACGTGCGTGGCTATCAGACCGTTATATGCTACCGTAGCATTTATCATAACCGGCTTGACCACAATCTCCGCTCACGAGGTTAAGCCACTTAGTGGCGCACTGGCGACTGAGTATAAACTGGACCCAGCGTTTTATGAGAAGAGTGCGTTGTTGCAGGACATCCTGATCGCCACTTCAAAGCGGGTGTCTGATTATACCATCCTCGAGGCTGCTTATCAGTTTGAGATGGTCATGAAGACGATCAAACCGGAAGTCGCCCAGCGGATCCGCGAGCGCAAGGTGCTGTGCATTTTAGCCGCCCGCGATGAACTCACTTCGGATGTGCCACAATTTAAGAGCGACAAGACCGGGCGGGAATTCGATTTCTATAACTGGCGGTCACGGGGTTTCTTAACCACGCTCGATGGACGTTCCACGGTCTTTTTCGCCGAGGAGGATGTGATGGAATACGAGGGCGGGATGCAGCTTGAGAGCATTCTCATCCATGAGTTCGGCCATGTCATCGACGGCGCAGGCTTCGATGAAAGCCAGCGGAAAATGCTAACTGAAGCATTCAACCAAGCGAAGCAGAAGGGACTTTGGAACGACGGTCGTGCCGCCCAGCGGTTCCGGCGGGTCACCGGTGACGAACCCGTGAGTCTTAGCGATGCGTTAGTGAAAGCGTTTCCTAAAGAATCTCCTGAGCTGATCAAACGCTGCCTCGACGGAGGTGATATCTTAGTGAATGAAAAACCGACGAATGCGGAGGTGAAAATTTCTGGCAAGGACAAGGTGCTCATCGTGTTCGGCGGAGATAAGGAATGTTATGCAGCCAAGAACCAAGCTGAGTACTTCGCTGAGGGTGTGCAGTCATGGTTCGACA
>JAYVEJ010000558.1:0-3760 GCA_043748885.1 Luteolibacter sp.
GCCGCCTTCTTGTTTCATGTGCTCTCAGCGGTCATCACCTTCGCCGCCCACAAGGGTCAGGCCCAAGACACCGCCTACATGTATCTTTACATCGGCACCTTCGTTTTCGCGTTGGCGAACGGCACTCTGGAAGCCGTCGCTAATCCCCTCGTCGCCACGCTTTTCCCGAACAACCGCACCCACTACCTGAATATCCTGCACGCCGCATGGCCCGCCGGATTGGTGCTCGGTGGCCTCATCGGCTGGACGCTTGGTGAAAATGGCGTGGACTGGAAAATCCAACTTGGACTGTTCCTCATTCCAGTGGTCCTCTACGGCCTAGCCTTCATGGGCCAGTCCTTCCCGAAATCCGAGGCTGCCGCCAAGGGTCTCAAACTTGGCGACATGATGAAAGAAGTGGGACTCCTCGGCGCGCTCGTCGCCTGTGCGATCATCGGCCTGTTCTTCAAGGCCCAACTCGGTGGCGTGCTGCAATTTTTCACCGGCATCAGCTTCTTCACGAGTGACGCGTGGACCTACGTTTCATGGGGCGTGGCGTTCCTGCTGTGGATGATCGTCGCTGGAAAAACCAATTTCGCGATCGGCTCGTTCCTGCTGTTCATCCTGTTCCTCACCCACGCCCTCGTCGGCGCGGTCGAACTCGGCACCGACGGCTGGATCCAGAACATCACCGGCAACATCCTCACCCCGGCGCAAGGCAAAATCCTCTTCGTGTTCACCTCGCTGCTGATGTTCGCGCTGCGTTTCTCCGCCCATTTCATCGAGAGCAAACTCAAAATCTCGCCGATCGGTCTGCTCTCGATCTGCGCGGTGCTGGCCGTGATCGGCCTCAATCTGGTCAGCGGCATCACCACCTTCACCGGTGCCTTGCTGGCACTTGCGGTTTATGCCCTCGGCAAAACCTTCTTCTGGCCCACCATGCTCGCCGTCGTCGGTGACCGCTTCCCGCGCACCGGTGCCATCGCGATGTCCGTCATGGGCGGCATCGGCATGATGTCGGCCGGTCTGCTCGGTGGTCCCGGTCTCGGTTATGCCAAGGATCGCTTCACCGTCGATCATCTCAAGGCGACCAATGCTCCGCTTTACGAGGCTAACAAGGCGGAAAAACCTGGGTCATTCCTGTTCCTCGATCCCGTCACCGGTCTCGACGGCACCAAGCTTTCCGAGGCCCAGAAAGCCACACAGAAATCGCCAGATCAAAAGGAACTTGCCGATGCCAGCATCATCGGTGACCGCAAAACACTGAAAGCCGATTCCTTTATCCCGGCGGCGATGGCACTCATCTATCTGCTGCTTCTCAGCTATTTCAAATCCATCGGCGGCTACCGCACGGTGAAAATCGAAAACCGATCCGCCTGATTCGCAGTTCGTCCCGAAACCAGAAAATTCCGAAGCGACCTCCCAGCCGGGAGGTCGCTTTTTTTACGCTTGCCCCCTGTCCATCGCGGGGGTGGACTATTGACCAATGACCGCAGGCGACATGAAAGGGATGAGATTCGGGGCGTTCCTTGCGGTGCTATTTTTCACGCAGTTCTCCGCATTTGCCGAAACGAAAATCAACTTGGCCGATGGCTTTGATTTCCCCGTCGGCAAGCCCAATGCCGACGGCTATTACAAAGCGCGTGGCCTGCGCTTGAAGGAACCCAAGCATTACGGCGAGGACTGGAATGGCCGAGCCGGCGGCGACAAAGATCTCGGCGATCCGGTTTACGCAGTGGCGGATGGCATCGTCACTTTTGCCCACAACGTCCACGCCGGTTGGGGAAATGTCGTGCTCACCCGCCATGCTTATCGCGATCCGGCGAGCGGTCAGGTCAAATTTTGCGACACCCTCAACGGCCACCTCAATGAAATGCTGGTCAAGGAGGGCCAACCGATCAAACGCGGCCAACAGATCGGCACCATCGGCAGCAATTTCGGGATGTATCCGGCCCACCTGCATTTTGAAATCCGCCACAACCTCACCATCGGCATGGCCCGCAACGGCGTCCCGTCGGACACCGTCAACTGGGCGGACCCCACCCAATTCATCACCAAATACCGGCGGCTCACCCGCGAATGGCGACCGGTCGCCATGCCCACCGGCACCTATCAGGAATACGCCGGCTTCAAGGGACTCTGAGATGCCCACCCCCTAGCTCGCCGAACTCTTGATCGAGCGCGGCCTCGGGAGTTTTTGAAACGAAGTGAACAACTTTCGGACTGCGTGGGACATGTCCCCGCTTTCACACTGGCCGACATGTCGGCCAGTGTGAAAGCTCCGACTTATCGGAGCAGTCCACCCGAACGACTCCACCGCAGCTCCTAACCACCCCATGCACGATCTTCACATCCACCTCGGCGGTGCCGTCCCGTCCTCTGTCCTGTGGGAAATCCTTTGCGACAATGGCCTGCGCACGCAGTACGCCGATTTCACCTCCTTCCACGATTCCCTCACCGCGCGGCAAGACGAGGTGAAATCGCTCGATGATTTCCTGGGCCGCTATTTCGAGGCCACTGAGGAAATCCAATCCTCGCCCTCCGCCGCCAGCGTTTCCGCCTATCAGGTCGTCGCCAAAGCCTACCGCCGCGCCCAGATCGAGGCCATTGAGCTGCGTTTCAATCCCTACAAACGCGTCCGCCACGGCCTCCACACCATGGATGCCATCATCCTCGCCGTCATGCAGGGACTCGAGCGCGCGTCGCTCCACTACGGCGTGGCCACCGGCATCATCCTCTCGCTCGGCCGCGATCTCCCGTTAGAATCGAATTGGCAGATCATCGAGGCCGCCATCAAATGGCGCAGCCGCGGCTCGCTCAACGGCGCGAACGGCGTAGTCGGCATCGACATGGCCGGGCCAGAATCCCGCGCCCTCGAACTCAGCAAACCCTGGCTGCGCGAAATCGCCGTGATGATGGAAAAAGCCCGCGCCGCCGGATTAAAAATCACCTATCACGTCGGCGAAAGCGAGGCCACCGGACCGGAGGGAATGCTGCGCGTGATCGAGGCGATCCACCCGGACCGCATCGGCCACGGCATCGAGTTGCGCCATGCCAAGGGCAAACAAAAGGCCGCACTTCTCAGCCTACTTCGCGAGCAAGCCATTTGCCTCGAACTCTGCCCCACCGTGAATCTCGTCACCCGCGTGATCCCGGACTATGCCTGCATCGCCCACTTCGTCCGCCATCTAGCAGCTAGCGATATCCCCTACTGCATCAATACCGACAATCCCTATCTGATTCACACCAATCTTAAACAGGAATATGAAATCATCGGCGACGAGCTGGGAGATGATGCAAAACCCTTATTGGACCTCGGCATGTGTCATGCCATCGAGCATCAGTTCATCAGCGAGTGACGCCTCACAATTCCCCCACTTCGAGTTGGTCCAGATAGATGAAATCGGGAGATTTCACCCCGGCTTCCGCCCGGATTCTAACCAGTTCGGGCGATTCGAAAAAGCACTTAGCATCTGCGCTGGAAGTCCACACCGAGAAATGGACGACTCTATTGGGGTCCGCCTCATACTTGAGCACCTGATAGGACCGCTCACCCGCAGCCTTGCGGATACCGGCGGCACCGTCGAAGACGGTTTTCCAAGCGGCATAGTCCGCGACTTCGTGGATGATTAGAACGTGTTGCACAGGCGGAGGAAAACTGAAAACCAGCAACCCAGCAACGCCTTTCCATCATTCTTCATCCGCATAGTAATCGGCATCCCGCGCGGTGAAACACTTATGCTGCGGCTTCACCAACCATTTTTCCGAATCTGGATAGTGG